>CAZNDR010000455.1:0-3968 GCA_964571835.1 uncultured Cytophagia bacterium
CCAAAGACATTTTTCGCGAAGTGGATAAAATCTGGCTTTACCCGATTGCCGGCAGTAGCGATAATTTCTTATTGACAGTGGTTGCGAAGTTTAAAATTACGGGCATAAAGGAGCCTCTGCCTACGCCAACTAGCGCAAAAAAAGCACAGGAACCGACTCCTGAGTATTCAGACATGGTCTTTGTCGCTGGCGGCACGTTTAGGATGCGTATCAACGACAGATATAGTAATGAGAAATTGGTGCATTCGGTCACCGTGTCCAATTTTTACATTAGCAAGACCGAAGTCACTGTTGCTCAATATCGCGCTTTTTGCCAAGCAATTGGCAGGCAAATGCCTTTGGCACCAAGATGGGGCTGGCAGGAAAATCATCCGATTGTCAATGTGACTTGGAACGATGCAATGGAGTTTTGCCAGTGGGCTGGCTGCCGCTTGCCAACCGAAGCCGAGTGGGAGTATGCGGCTCGGGGTGGCAACAAAAGCGAGAATTATGCTTACAGCGGCAGTAATAATGCAGAAGATGTCGCCTGGCATAACATCAATTCAGGAGACAGAACTCATTTAGTAGGAACGAAACAATCCAATGAACTGGGCCTTTATGACATGAGTGGCAATGTATGGGAATGGTGTAGTGAGTGTGTGTTGTGCGGCGGTTCGTGGAACGATGATGCTGACGTCTGTATGGCTGCCGAACGCATCAGGAACTATCCTTCTCCTAGAATATACAGCATAGGCTTCCGAGTTGTTCAGGATTCACCGCAATAACAAATAATTTTTTGGTGCTTTTGCATTTTTACACTTTGATTTTCGTGCCCAGCTAACTACCATAATGAATTATGGTATTGCTACGACTAATCTTGAAAGAAAGCAATGATTCCTTGTATAGTTTCTTTATGCAAAATACGGGGGTCAAGAATGTGCATTTTAGTTCTTAACAGAAATTTCAGAAAAAATAGGAGAAAAGAAAGCAATGAATCTTTATATGATGAATTATATTGAATCCATGCTTCGTCGAGCAAATTATGAGTTTGATGAACAGACAAAATCCTGGTGTGCCAGCATCGATGCCTTACCCGGTGCTTATGCACAAGCTGATACCATCGAAGATGTGCGAGCCGAATTAGCCGAAGTGATTGAAGAATACGTGTTGATCTCATTGCAGGCAGGACATCCTTTACCAGAATTCAAGGATTTTCGCAAGCCAGCCGAGGTAGCTGCTCATGGCTAAGCTGACGCCTATTTCACGGAACGATCTGATTCGAAAATTAAGAAATCTTGGCTTTGATGGTCCGTTCGTGGCAACACGTCATCAATACATGCTGCGAGAGAGTGAAAAGATATTTGTTCCTAATCCTCATGGGAAAGATATCGGAGTTCCGCTTTTACGTCGCATAATAAAACAGCTTAATATCGCTGTTGAGGAATTTATTTCGTTATAAAAGTGCGCCGGCGTTTCAGATAAAGCAGCCCAATGGACTGAAATCAGAAAAGCGGCACAGACTGGGAGAATTGCTCTGACTGATCTATTTATGCGGGTCATCATAGCAAAAGCTCTTATGAAAATCTAATTGGATCTTTAGCAAAACAAAAAATCAAAATTTCTTGTGGAGATAAATTTGTCATTAGCACATGAAATTCCAGACTCCATTCGTCAAATGGCGACGACAATCATTCAAGCACTAGCGCCACAAAAGGTGATTTTATTTGGTTCGTATGCCCATGGCAAGGTTTCGTATGACAGCGATGTGGATTTGTTGATTATCCTCAATACAAAATTAAAAGGGGCTGAGCGACAGCGATCCGTTTCCCGTCTCATTCATCCGCGTTCGCTGCCTATGGACATTATTGTCAAAACACCCGAAGAAATTGTGGAGTCGCAAACAAGGAGAATAGATCCATTCTTAAAGGAAATCTTAGAAAAAGGGATTATACTCTATGGCTGATCCAGATGAAATTCACGAATGGATCAAGAAGGTCGAGGAAGATTATGAAGGAGCACTTCATCTTTCACGCCGCGGAAAAAAGCCCTTGCCGGACTTGGTGTGCTTTCACAGTCAGCAATGTGCAGAAAAATACCTCAAAGCATTTCTGATTTTTCATGATACTCCATTTCCCAAAACGCACGACCTGCTCATGCTGCTGGATCTCTCAATTCCACATCATCCAGCGCTGGAACTACAGCGCGAATTATTTGAGTTTTTAAATCCCTATTCTGTGCAATTTCGCTATCCTGGATACGAGACCACTGCTGACGAGGCGAACACAGCCGTGAGTACCATGAAAGAAATCCGAACATTATTTAAAAATTGTATCCCACTCAATTTTAAAACCAAGCAAAATTCCATTTCAATGACATAAGCTAAATATCGACTTTCAAAAGCCAAAATAAATTATGCCCGAAAAAATCCCCATTACCATCATCGGCGCTGGTGTGATCGGTTGTGCCATTGCCTACCAGCTATCCAAAAAGCATCAAGAAATTCTGGTCATTGAAAAAAATCCAAAAGTCACGGCGGAAAATCAGTCGTCGCGCAATTCGGGCGTCATTCATGCCGGCATTTATTATCCACAGGATGTCAGCCCGTTAAAAGCGAAACTGTGTGTGACCGGCAACCGGATGCTGTACGATTTCTGTGAAGAGTTTACAGTGCCTTTCGCCCGTACTGGCAAACTTGTCCTGGCGGTTGAAGAATGGGAATTGCCCTATCTAAAAGATACTTTCCAAATAGCTTTGCAAAATCATGTTCACGGCGCACAACTTATTTCGGCTGGCGAAGCCAAAAAATTGGAACCAAACATTGAGTGCCTCCAGGCCGCTTATTTCCCGACCTCAGGGATTGTTGAACCGACACAATTGGTTTATCGGCTTTTTACACTGGCGACACGCAACGAGGCATTATTTCTGTTCAACACCAAAGTAGTTGATGTGCGAACGAAAGGCAAAATCTGTGCAATCACTACCGAATCTGCCGGGCGGTCGGAAAGTTTTGAAAGCGAAATGGTGATCAATTGTGCCGGTTTGTACGCTGATGAGATTGCTAAAAAAATCAATCCGGCTTGTCCCTTTGAAATTCTGCCCATCCGCGGCGAAGCGGCAAAATTTTATAAGAACAAAAGAGCCAGCCTTGCCCACCACGGCTTGAATATCTACCCGGTCCCTCATCCCATCGGCAGCAATGGCAAAAAAGCCAACCTTCCCTTCGACCAATTTCAACAGCTTTTTCTGCAGGACAAAATTTTAAAAACTGTCGGCGTTCATCTCACGCCGACCTTTGAGGTGAGAGACGGTGCGTATTTTGTCGGCGATACGGTGACCATTGGTCCTGCCACAAAAAAAGTCGCTAGCAGAGAAGACAATGCCATTAATCTATTCTCTGCAGATTACTATTACGACCGTGTCCACTCCTTTTTTCCCAATCTGAAAGTAGCAGATATTACGCTTCATCAAGCCGGCGTTCAAGCAAAGTTGGCGCAGCAGTTCGATTGGGTGATTCAGCCTGACGATCGCTATCCCAAATGTATTCAACTCATCGGCATCGACTCGCCGGGGCTGACTTCCTGTTTGGCGATTGCAGAGTATGTCGAGGAATTGATCAAGGAAATTTAAAAGTTGGCAATATCAGTCTGGTTTTTACACAAGTGGGCTGCTGCTAAATTTCTCTGGTTTTGCAGCATTTTCTTTTTGATTTTGTCGGTCAATTTTTTTCCAATATAAATAACTTTTTTGTTGACAAAACGAATTTTATTTTATATATTGCACCTGCTTCACCATTTGATCAGACTTAGTGAAAAGATTTTCCTTTTATTAAAGGGACTTTTATGGTTGATCAAATCACACCGCTTTCCACATCGAAACAGCCAAAACTGCTGGATCAAGTACGAGCTGCCATTCGCACCAAGCATTACAGTTTCCGCACCGAGCAAGCGTATATTTTTTGGATAAAGAGATATATTGTTTTCCATAAAAAG
>CAZNDR010000456.1:0-3954 GCA_964571835.1 uncultured Cytophagia bacterium
ATATATGAGAAGGTACTCTATTCTGAAATCGATTTTAGTAATTCATTGTTCTGTCTTAAAAGTTGCTTATTGTACGTCTCTTGAGAGAAAATATGTGCTACGATGAAATGCATGGATCAATTGTACGTTAAAAACCGAGCTGAGTGGCGGCAGTGGCTACAACGCTACCACCAATCGCAAACTGAAATTTGGCTGATTTTTTACAAAAAGCACACCGGCCGACCAAGTCTCCCCTATGATGAAGCCGTCGAAGAGGCAATTTGTTTTGGCTGGATTGATAGTATTATCAAAGGACTCGATGATGAAAAATATGCCCAGAAATTCACCCCCAGAAAAATTCGCAGCAAGTGGTCACGACTAAATATCAAGCGAGCGCAGAATATGATCGAACAAGGAAAAATGATGCCTGCTGGTTTATTCTCTTTCAAGCAAAACAAGAATAGCACCAAGAAAATCGTCCCCCAACAGCCGAATGCGCATGAGCTGATTATTCCTGCTGATCTGAAAACTGCGTTATCTCATAATAGAGCAGCGCAAAAAAATTTTGACAATTTCGCTTTTTCCTATAAACGAAATTATGTGGGATGGATTAATAGCGCTAAAAAAGATAAGACAAGAAAAAAGAGGATTGAAGAGGCGGTAGTTTTAATTGAACAGAATGTGAAAAATTTGATGAAATAAAAATTGGCTTCAAACTTCGTCTGCTTGTTTAGGATTAGCTGCTTGCAAGATCAAATTTGGGCCTCGGCGTGTCATATTTTAATTACCTATTATGTCATTTCACGAAACAATTAAATATTTTTACTTGACTAATCTGTCTAAAATTATCGAGCATGGCTCGCCTTGGTCTCAGTATAAATTAGCCAAGCTTAATCGATTGCCGAGCGCAGACATAAAACATAGACTTTTAGCTCATCAAAATTTCAAAGCATTGATAAACAAACTTCACCATCGCACTCTTGGCATTGTTTCTCTGGATTTCCTGCCGGCCGACTTTCGGATTTATGATTCATATTTCTGGATTTTAAGATTTTTAGCTGACATCGGCCTTGCTGCCGAAGAAGTGCAGATCAACCATTTGCTAAAAAGGCTTCTGCTTCAGCAGACGGAAGAGGGGCAGTTTGTTATTCATTATTATAAAAAGCGCCAGCAATCAATTAGTCTCATCTGCATGACAGCGTCACTTTGTTATTGCCTGTGTGGATTGGGATGGCAAGAATCGGCCACGGTCAAAGCGGCGCTTGAATTAATATTGGAAAGCCAGCGATCCGATGGTGGCTGGCACTGTGAATCGTTGAAACAAAATGGTGAAAAGGAAAAGCTGTTGCCAAGTTGTCCGGCGGCAAGTTTATTTGTTTTTCGCGCGCTGGGTCAATTTGGGAAAAAATATGAAAACATTATTTCAACCATTATTCCAAGTTTTTTTCAGTTTCTTAATTCACCAGCTTTGTTTAGCTGTCCTTATCTTTTTTTTCACTCGATCAATTTTAAAAAATTGAGATATCCTCCCCATTTTACTGGTTTGGATATACTTAATATTTTTGATAGTCTCTCCTTTTTTCCCGAGTTGTTAGATAGCAATTTGAAAATAAATCTGGCAATCGATATCTGGCGCCGATGGGATGGCATTCATTTTTTGCGCGCTGAAAAACGAATTTCCAGTTGGGCGGCTTTTGATTTTGCGCATAACCTTTGCAGTTCAGACTGGATTACAGCCATATTTCTAGGCGCACTAAAACGATATTTTGAAAATGATATTCTATAGCCACGAAATGAAAATTGGGCACAAATCACAAAAAATGATTTAAGTTGCCGCGGCTCACTCCTTAGCAGGCAAAAAAATGGTGGAACAAATTATCCTTCATCAAGTCCAATATGAACAAGACTAATTTGTGGAGGAAATTAAAATGAACAGACACTTTAAAAAAGCTATTATTTATGTGACCATGCTGCTATTTGTCATTAGCTTTTTGAGCTTGGCTGCTTTTGCCCAAAAGAAATTTGAGGGTTATTGGGAGTCTCAAATAGTAACTGATTCGAGCATGCCCATGCAGCAGGGTAAAAAAACCGAACAGCAAAAAAGCTTTTATAAATTTGGCAGGTGGAAAAATGATAATCTAACGAATCAGCAAACTATGATCTTCCGCTTCGATAAGGAGCTGGCGTGGACCATCAATCATAAGGATAAGACATATTCTGAATTGACTTTTGATCAAATGCAACAAGGAATGAAAAAAGCGAAAAGCGCCATGGCGGAAGCTATGAAGGACATGGACCCAGCAGAGCGAGAACAGATGAAAAAAATGATGCGCGACAAAATGGGAGGCATGATGGGAGAGGAGGGAACGCTTGCCGTCTCCTTTGAGCCTACCGCTAAAAAGAAAACAATTCAGGGATATGATTGCCATCTGGTAATTATGAAAATGGGCGACAAGCCAATGATAGAAATGTGGCTAACCGATAAATTTAATATCGGCGATGACTTCATTAAGACCTATCAGAAAATGGGACTTTTTAAGGGCGATGTAGCTACTAATTTTAATTTGAAAGGATTCCCAATTTACACGGTGCTGGACATGGATATGGGCATGGGAAAAATGAAGACCGAAACGACGGTTATAAAAATTGTATCTACCAGCATTTCAGATAGTGAATTTGAATTGCCCAAAGGTTATAAGAAAATAGAGCATCCTATGGCATTTTGATCGATTTTAGTTGATTAAAATTGGCTTTAGCTAAATTGACTGTCAAGCCCAAAAAAAATTAGCCACGAATTGGCACCGGTCTTTTTAGCGCGAAGATAAATTGATCAATTCGTGGCTAAAAATTAAAAACAAAATCTCTGTCATTCTTTCTTCAAATAATTTTCGGCCGCTAATAAAATCGCACCCACCATGCCGGCATCATTGCCAAGGTGTGCCTTTACTACTTTAAGCGGTTGCATAATGGTGGTGATGGAATACTGCTTGACTTGCCGTCCAATTTGCTGAATGAAACCATCTCCAGCTTCAGCGACACCACCTCCGATAATGACCACTTCAGGATCAATGATGTTCGCAATACTGGCAATTCCAGCGCCTAGATATCCGCATGTTTCGGCGATGGTTTCTAAAGCTAAAGGTTCTTGTTTGGCAGCTTTTTGAAAAATATATTCAGTGCTTAATTTATCGGCGTCATAGGCTAAGCTCAAGCGTTTAAACTTGCTTCGATATCTTTTAATCATCGCCGGTGCAGAGCCATAAGCTTCCAGACATCCTTTATTTCCGCAGGCACATTTTTTCCCATTATGATGTACAATGATATGCCCCACTTCTGCCGCTGAAAAATGCTCGCCACGCAGAATTTGATTATTAAGGAGGATACCGCCGCCGATGCCTGTGCCCAATGTCAAACAAAGAATATTCTTAAAGCCTTTTCCTGCGCCCAATCGGGCCTCGGCGAGCGCCATTACATTGGCATCGTTATCAGCAAACGTCGGCAGATGAAATTTATCTTCGAGCGTTTGTTTTATCGGTGCGTTCGTCCAATTAGGCAGATTCGGCGTGCTGCCTATTAAATGACCTGAAATAAAATCAATACTACCGGGACTGCCAACCCCAATAGCGACAATTTTTCCTTGATGCTTATTTGCTTCGCCTTTAAGTTCCTTAATAGCTGTGAAAAAATTTTTAAAAATATGCTGCTGCGATTTTTCTGCTTCTGTTGGTCGGCTGCTTTTATAAATAATTTTTCCCCGCTTATCGCCAAGAGCAAACTTTAAATTTGTGCCTCCCAAATCCAGCCCGATGAACAATTCCATAACCTTTCCCTTACAAGATGTGTGATAGTATTAATAATAAAGTGGCGAATTTAACTTTTTACTCTGACTTAGTCAAGATGTTTTTATCAATAATAAAAAAATATCAAAATAAATGATGAAAAATAGTTTTACTGCTTTGCATTATTGATCTCTGG
>CAZNDR010000457.1:0-3942 GCA_964571835.1 uncultured Cytophagia bacterium
TCCGAAATCACTTGGGCTTTAGCCCAATCAGCTTTTTGACTGGTCATTCGTTAAAAAGTACTATTATTAACTGTCCGTTGTCTTGCTTTGGCTGCGGTTTCTAAAAAGTCGAAATGGTATGATTGTTGTTTTTTGAAAAATATTCTCATCACATCTTGACCGAGGAAATTATTGCATGATTTCAAAAGCACTGATAGAAAGTTTTTTAGCTCAAGAGAGAATAGCCGTAATCGGCGTCTCGAGAAATAAAAGAAAATTTGGCAATGTGATTTACCAGGAATTGAAGAAAAAAGGCTACCAGGCTTTTCCAATTAATCCCAGGGCGACGGAAATCGATGGCGACAAATGCTATCCTGATCTGCAATCTCTGCCGCAGGCAATCGACGGTGTCGTGATCAATGTCCCACCAATTCAAGCCGAAAAGGTTTTAGAAAATTGTGCCCATCTGGGAATCAAAAAGGTCTGGCTACAACAGGGCAGCGAATCCGAAACTGCCATTCAATTCTGCCAAGCCAAAGCGATCGATTGTATTTATGGCGAATGTATTTTGATGTTTGCCGAGCCGGTTGGCATTCTGCACAAGTTACATCGATGGGTATGGCAGATAATTGGGAAATTGCCAAAGTGATGACTGCAGAAAAATTCCAGTATCAAAAATACAAATTTTGAGTTATAAAATTGAGCCAAAAAAAAAGACAATAATTCATCAATTGATTAACTTGATTTGGAATTTGATGGTTGGTACTTGGAGTTTTATCAAGGCAGGAGAAAATTGAAAATTCGAGTTATGATCAGGGTTAAAACAGGAGGACAAACATGCACAACCGTCGTCAATTTTTAGGTGCGCTGGGTTTATCGTCGGTGGCTTTTTCTGCCGCTATGCTGAATTCAGCTCGTGTCGCTCATGCCCTTGAGGCTATCTCCAAATATTCAGGCGCGGCGGAAGAGATTGCCGCTGATGAAGCGTTCTGGTTTGAGGTGCAGCAGGCGTTTACTGTGGACCGCAGTTTGATTAATTTGAATAATGGCGGCGTTTGTCCATCACCGGCCTGCGTGCAACAGGCGATGATTCGACATTGGGATTTTGCCAATAAAGCGCCCACTTATTTTATGTGGGGAATTCAAGAACCGCAAAAAGAGGCGGTGCGACAGCGACTCGCCCGAATGTTTGGCTGCGAAACCGAAGAAATTGCGCTGACACGCAATGCGTCCGAAGGACTGCAGATTTGCCAGTTCGGCTTGAATTTCCAATCCGGCGACGAGCTGCTCACTACGGATCAGGATTACCCACGCATGATCACCACCTTTAAACAGCGGGAGCGTCGCGAAGGATTGGTGCTGAAAATGTTTCCCATCCCTGTACCGGCAGAAAATCCGGATGAAATAGTCGCCCTGTTTGAAGAGAGAATCACGCCACGAACAAAAGCAATTCTCATGTGCCATGTCATTAATTTGACCGGGCAGATTTTGCCGGTAAAAAAGGTCACTCAAATGGCCCGCAAAAAAGGTATTCCGGTTATCGTAGATGGCGCCCATTCATTCGCTCATTTTGAATTCACCCTTGCCGATCTGGATTGCGATTATTTTGCTACCAGTTTGCACAAATGGCTGTGTGCGCCGCACGGCACTGGCCTGCTTTACGTCCGCAAAAACCGCATTAAAGATTTGTGGCCGCTGATGGCGGCACCGGAAAGTATGGACGATAACATCCGCAAATTTGAGGAAATCGGCACCCATCCGGCAGCGCCTTATCTAGCGATCGCTGAAGCGCTGACCTTCCACGAGGGCATTGGCGGAAAAAGAAAAGAAGCGCGGCTGCGCTTTTTGCGGGATCGCTGGGCGAAAAGATTGAACCAACATGAGCGAGTTCGGCTGCACACCAGCTTAAAACCGGAATTTTCCTGCGGACTGGCAAACGTAGAAATTACAGATATCGATCCGGGTGCTTTGACCACTCATCTGTGGGAAAAACACAAAATCATTGTTACGCCTATTAATCACGCACAATTCAAGGGCATACGTGTGACACCCAATGTTTATACGACGCTGGAAGAAATTGATCGCTTTTGTGAGGCCATGGAAGAGGTGATTAAAAAAGGATTGCCTAGCTAATCGGAAAACCGAAACTTACGCTGCCAGCGATAGAAGAGCCAAGTCACAAAAATTCAAAATCCAAATTTTAAAAGCCAAATAAATCTCAAAAATCAAATCCAAAATTTTAAACTCATGTGCAACTTGTAACTTTGAGATCTGTTCGTGGCAGCTTGCAGTTCTGTGCTATCGCAGCTTGCAACAATTGCCGGTTTGATGGCGGAGTTGTTGGTTAAAAAAACAAATGAAAAAAGCAAAACCCAAAACGACAAAAAAACTTTTTTTTATCATTGCTGATGGTCTTCGCTTTGTCAGCAGCTACACCATCATTATTTTTGTGCTTTGTTATGCGATAGGCGTTTCCGGCTTGCTGGGACTGCGAACCGATGCCTATTTCAAAGTGGCTTTGCTGGTATTCCTGTCTTTGCTTTTGCTGCAAGTGATGAATAAATTTATCAAGTTAAAATCAATTTTGCCGCCAGAGCTTTTTCGTTTCCGGTCGATGCTTTTTGCTCCGGCGTTGAGTGTAGTTTGTTATTACATAATCAATCATCAAAATTACTATTTTTATTTGTTTCTGCTCATCGCTGGCTCACTTTTTTTTACTGTAATTTCCTTCTTTTCTCAGCTCAAGCCAATTTGGGACGGGACAAAACTAATTAAAAAAGATACCGTCATCCATTTCGTTTTTCTTTATATTGAGACAATTTTCACCTTTGCTCTTCTTTATACGTTGCTTCACGTTGTTGCTCCTGATAACGAACCGCTATTCGATATAAGATATCCAACAGACCCATTTCTCGATTTTTTATATTTCAGCGTTATCACGGTTACCACCGTTGGCTACGGCGATATCAATCCGATTACTCCGCTAGCAAAAATTCTGGTAACATTTCAAGCGGTGATGGGGTATTTGCTTTTATCCATCATGCTGGGTTTAATGATTAGCTGGCTTGAGCGGAGAAAATGAGCTGGGCATCGATGGAAAAATTGGATGTTTTCAATAGTCAAAATTATAATGTTTGAGGAAACTTATTATTATCATCAAATTCACTTCAAAGCGTAATAGGCCAAATCAATCTCAGCACTTTAATGAAAAATGAAAGGGAAAAAATGAGCCTACGACTTTTCAATCGATTTTCGATTATTGGCGTTTTACTTATTGCCTCACTTTGGTTGATGTCTCTTTCCTTTTGCTGCAAAATAGTATCAAAAAAAACAAGGACTGACACTGAGGCGCCGCAACTCTGCGTTGGTAGCTATCAAACGGAGGAACAAGCAAAAATGCAACTGGCTAAATTTGCCGCAACTTACAAAACACTGGCTGAATGGCAAACGCGGGCGAAAAAAATTCGCCAGCAGATTTTGCGAGGCTCCGGTTTAATTCATCAGCCCCCAAAAAATTCGCTCAATCCCATTATTCACAGCCACCGGCGGTTTGAGGGTTACTCAGTGGAAAATGTTGCCATCGAAAGTCTGCCCGGTTTTTTCGTTACTGGAAATTTGTACCGGCCAGCCGTAAACAAAGAAAAATATGCAGCCGTTCTCTGTCCGCACGGCCATTTTGATAAGCCTGGCGACAGAGGCCGCTTCCGCCCGGACATGCAGTACCGCTGTGCCACGCTGGCGCAAATGGGCGCGATCGTTTTCGCTTATGACATGATCGGCTGGACCGAAGATGCCAATCAGTGCTCGCATCACCATCCCAAAGCAGTGGCGCTGCAAACCTGGAACAGCATTCGCGCACTGGATTTTTTGCTCTCTCTGAAAGAAGTCGATCCGCAGCGCATCGGGATCACTGGCGCTTCGGGCGGTGGCACGCAGACTTTCCTGCTAACGGCTGTTGATGAC
>CAZNDR010000458.1:0-3941 GCA_964571835.1 uncultured Cytophagia bacterium
TCTTTAAACTGACTAAGTCGAACTTGACATTAGCAAAATAATTTTTTAAAATAATTAAGAAGAATAAATTGTCATGTTTCAGGATTTATCGGCAAAATTAGAAGTCATAATCAAAAAATTAAAAGGACATGGCAAGCTAACCGAAAAAAATATTGCAGATTCACTAAAAGATGTCAGACGCGTTCTACTTGAAGCTGATGTAAATTACAAGGTCGCCAAAGCTTTTATCTCATCAGTGCAAGAACAAGCGTTAGGTCAGAAAGTTTTAAAAAGTATCACGCCGGGCCAGCAGATCGTCAAAATTATTCATGACGAATTGACCAGATTGATGGGTGAAAAAGAAGCCAGCATCACCATGACTGGAGATGCGCCGATGGTCATTATGCTGGCTGGTTTGCAGGGCTCGGGCAAAACAACATTGGCTGGCAAACTTGGGCTTTATTTTAAAAATCGGGGACATAAACCGGCTTTAGCGGCGGCAGATATTTATCGTCCAGCAGCGGTCAAGCAATTACAAATAGTCGGCGAGCAAATTCAGGTACCAGTTTTTCACCAAGAGGCAACTTCAGCGGTAAACATCTGTCTAAAAGCGCTGGAATTTTGTCGGAAAAATAGCCATG
The DNA here is from genome assembly GCA_964571835.1 of uncultured Cytophagia bacterium. Classification (GTDB taxonomy): domain Bacteria; phylum Zhuqueibacterota; class Zhuqueibacteria; order Thermofontimicrobiales; family Thermofontimicrobiaceae; genus CAZNDR01. The sequence continues at coordinate 621 of CAZNDR010000458.1, forward strand.
ATTTATTAATCCTTGACACCGCCGGCAGATTGCATATTGACCAACAACTTATGACTGAGCTGGTGGAAATAAAACAAAAAACTCAGCCGCATGAAATTTTGTTTGTAGCAGACAGCATGACCGGTCAGGATGCTGTGAACACTGCCAAAGAATTTCTCAACTGGATTAATTTTGATGGTGTCGTATTAACCAAAATGGATGGAGATGCCCGGGGCGGAGCGGCGCTTTCTATCCGAATGGTTACGGCAAAGCCAATCAAATTCATCACGACTGGTGAAAAATTAGCAGCGCTGGAAAAATTTCATCCTGAAAGAATGGCTTCACGCATTTTGGGGATGGGAGATATCGTCACCTTAGTTGAGAAAGCACAACAGACAGTCGACCGCGAATTAGCAGCAAAATTAGAAAAAAAACTGAGACGCCAGCAATTCACGCTGGAAGATTTTTATGATCAGCTCCAGCAAATAAAAAAAATGGGGCCACTCGATCAATTAATCAGTATGATTCCTGGCGCTCAAAGTAAGATGCTAAAAGGCATTCAAGTGGATGATTCACAATTTATTAAAATTGAGGCTATGATTAATTCGATGACGCGCGATGAGCGCCAGAGACCACAAATTATCGATGGCAGCCGGCGACGCAGAATTGCTAAAGGCAGCGGCACCAGCGTGCAAGACCTGAATCAACTGCTAAAGCAATTTCAAATGATGCAAAAAATGATGAAAAATGTAAATAGATTTGGTTTAAAAGGATTCCCGATAAGATAGTAAATCATGGGCAAAAAAATACGATTTAGGAGGTACAAGCATTGGCAGTAAAATTAAGATTGACCAGAAGAGGCAAGAAAAAACAACCATTTTATAGGATAGTGGCTATTGACTCGCGCACAGCACGAGACGGTAAATATATTGAAAAAATTGGTTACTATAATCCGCTGCCTGAGCGAGCAGAAATTCTAATTGATGAAGAAAAAGCTTTTTATTGGCTGAACCAAGGAGCAATTCCCACTGATACAGTAAAAAATCTGTTCAGTCAAAAGGGCATTATTTTAAAATGGACTTTGAAGAAAAAAGGATTGGATGAGGCAAAAGTTCAAGAAGAAATCAACAAGTGGGAAGTGATTCAATTAGAAAAACAAAGGAAAAGAGAAGCTTCGGCAGCTCAGGCTGAACGAGACAAAGCGACAAGCAAGGAACAACAAGTTGAGGTAAACAAAGAACAGGAAACTGCTGCCCAGGAAACGACAATGGAGACGAAGGCTGATGCGCCCCCCATACTGGCCGAACAAACTCCGGTTGCAGCATCGGAAATAAAACCGGACGAGCTGCCAGCAGATAAGGTGGACGACCCGAAGTCAGAAGAAAAATAGTCTGGCTATTATCACGGCGAATTGTGTACCGAGATGTGAGCTATTGTTCCCTTTACAATTACTTGCAATTAGCTGAATAAAATGCAAATAAATGTGAGACCTATTTCGTCTAACTATTAAGCTAATGGAGGAGGTCAAGTATGGTTGCGGAATCAAACGAGTACCAGAGAACGGAAGGGACAGGTATGAAAGAATTCATTGAAAATATCGCGAAACATCTTGTCGATAAGCCTGATGAAGTTAGCGTAACCGAAATCGACGGAGAACGAACGATCGTTTATGAATTGAGAGTTGGTTATGGCGATCTTGGAAAAGTGATTGGCAAACGCGGTCAAACAGCTAAATCAATCCGCATTTTGTTGGCAGCAGCATCTGCTAAAAGAGGCAAAAGAGCAGTACTGGAAATATTGGAATAGTGTCTCTCGGGGAGTTTCTTTTGCCATCAATTTAAATCAGGTTGTTATTTCACAAAGTCTGATACACATGAAAACAAAATCCAACTTCATCTCGATAGGCGTCATTACAAAAGCTCACGGGATAAAAGGGGAGGTAATGGTTTCGCCATTAATAGATAGGCTTGATCAGTTTAAAAAAAACACGACTTATTTCGTGAGACAAAAAGATGAAAAAAGAATAGCCGTAACGCTTCAACATGTGCGTACAAAAAAAAATCAGCTAATCACTAAATTTGTTGGCATCGATAATCGTAATCAGGCAGAAGAGCTGAAATCAGGCGTGATAGAAATGTCTCGCAACAAGGGAGAACAGTTATCTGCCGATGAATATCATATCGTTGACTTGATTGATTTGAACGTTTTCACCACAACTAATCAGCGGTTGGGTATTATCACCGACGTGCTGACACTTTCAGCCAATGACGTCTTTGTGGTCCAGGGCGAAGAAAAAGAATATCTCATCCCGGCGATAAAAAATGTGATAAAAAAGGTTGACCTCGAAAAAGAAATAATGGTGATCGATCCCATCGATGGGTTATTAGAATGATTGATGAATGAAAATTCATGTGATCACAGCATTCCCGGACTTATTGCGGGGTCCGTTAGATGAAAGTATTATTAAGCGGAGTCAGGAAAAGCAGCTCGTCGAAATAATAATACACAATTTGCGTGACTATAGTGAAGATAAGCACCAGCGTATCGACGATTATCCTTACGGCGGTAGTCCCGGCATGGTATTAAAGCCAGAGCCAATTTTCAATTGTCTGGAAGCAGTTTTGAACAAATACGGGATTAGCCAGCCCAACTTGATTTTTTTAACGCCTCAAGGGCGACAATTTACGCAAGCTAAAGCGATTGAATTTTCTGAAAAAGAGCAGCTCATTTTTTTATGCGGCCATTACAAAGGAGTCGACGAGCGGGTTCGTCAATATTGGCCGATGGAAGAAATTTCCATCGGTGATTATGTGCTTACTGGTGGCGAGCTCCCGGCTTTGGTGATCATCGATGCAGTAATTCGTTTGATACCGGGCGTTATCAGTGATATCAATTCAGCGAAAACCGATTCTTTTTACCAGAACAGATTGGATTGTCCCTACTACACACGGCCAGAACTCTACCGGGGCATGAAAGTTCCCGATGTGCTGCTCTCTGGACATCATGCCGAAATTAAAAAATGGCAGGAACAACAATCGTTAGACAGAACATTAAAAGCTCGAAAAGATTTAATAGAAAAAAATCCCGAAAAGAAAGAAAGCTAACATAAATTAGAGGTTGAGGAGGTCGTATTAATGAATAAAGTGGATTTGGCATTAGCGAATCAATTGAAAGGCGATATACCTGATTTCTCGCCAGGCGATACAATTCAAGTGCACGCTAAAGTCGTCGAAGGCGATAAAGAAAGAATTCAGGTTTTTGAAGGCGTTGTTATTAAACGAAAGGGCAAAGGTATTAATGCAACCTTTACCGTGCGCAAAATATCAGAAGGTGTCGGTGTGG
>CAZNDR010000459.1:0-513 GCA_964571835.1 uncultured Cytophagia bacterium
TTTTACATTGATAGCATGTACGTGGCGCAATGGTCGGATCCCGATTTAGGCGAATATTCTGAGGACTTGTTAGGGTGCGATACCACCTTGAGTATTGGTTATATTTATAATGGTAACGCCATCGATGCTGAGTTTCGAGCAGTTGGTCAAGTCGTGCCCGCCGCTGGCTATGATTTTCTGGCCGGTCCGTTGGTGAAATCTGAAGGCGATAGAGCCGTGTTCGATTTAAAATATCGATACGGCTGGAAAAATCTGCCTATGACCGCTTTTGCGTGGTTTTCCGCTGGCAGCCCCATTTCGGATCCGGCGAGCAATTACGATGGCGGTAGAGAATGGTACCGCATGTATCAGGGCTGGCAACCATCGTTCCCTGATTATAAATATTATCCGTTACCTCCCGAAGCAGAAAAAACTCACTTTCCCCTGTCAGGCGATCCGGTTACTCAAACCGGTCTCTTGGACGGATTAGGCACAGATTATTCATTCCCACCGGGTGACCGAAGATTACTATTG
>CAZNDR010000459.1:523-3933 GCA_964571835.1 uncultured Cytophagia bacterium
CTATTGTGCTCAGGTCCATTTACCATGGCGCCTGGAGACACACAGGATATCGTTGTCGGCTTTGTGGCTGGTCAAGGCGCTGACCGTTTTAGCAGCATCTCAGTCATGAAATTTAATGACCGCTTTGTTCAGAACACTTATGACGCGCTATTCCAGGTTCCCAAAGCGCCGATGGCACCCAAAGTAAAAGTAGCGGAATTAAGCAAGAAAATTGTGCTCGATTGGGGAAGTGACATCCAGAGCCTCACCGATATCGAAACTAAAGTTTCTCAGCCCGGACAATATGAATTTGAAGGCTATAATGTCTATCAATTTCCATCAGCCAGCTCATCACTTAAAGCAGCAAAACGTGTGGCAACGTTTGATAAATTATCAGATCCGACGGTTATTTTGACTGAAGGTTTTGATGCGGTATCTGGACAAATTTTAGATATTCCCGTACAGTTTGGCACCAATAGTGGCGTCAAGCGAAACATTGAAATTACCCGCGACTATGTCTTAGATAAGGATAAAATACTCGATGGACAGGAATATTTTTTTGGTGTTACTGCGTATAGCCATTCCAAAGTACCAGGCTTTCTGCCAACTAGTTTAGAATCACAACCGCAGGTGCTGCGCTGCATTCCTAAAAAAGCTTTTGGTGCGGAATATCAGACAACTTATGGCGACACGCTGGAAGTGGAACATGTGAGCGGTCAAAGCGATGGCGTTATAACTCCTCTGGTCATCGATCCCACTGCTGCTACAGGCGATACTTATGAAATCCGCTTCGTTGACACCGGAGGCGATGTTTTAGAGTGGAAATTGCTTAATGTCACTGATAATACCGAGGTCTTAGCTGGTCAAACCAATCAAAGTGACGATGATAACTATCAAATGGTTGAAGGCGGCATTTTTCTGAAAGTAGCTGGGCCACCACCTGGTGTTAAAAGTTATACCTGGCTGCCGACTGCTGGAGACCGTTTCCTGACCTGGGCGAGTGGTGATTTTGGCTTTGAGGGTTTCGGTGGCGCGCTGGGCTGGGGTTCACCCCGACAAGTCTATGGGGATGGCACGATCTTCGTTCCTGCCGATAAATTAAAAAATATCGAAATTCGTTTCGCCAATGTCAACGCAGATGGCACCTTCGATCCCAGTCAGCCAAATGTTTCTTATGGTTATCGGCATGGTCGTAATTTTGCCAGTGCCGCACAAAAGCCAGAATTCGCGCCATTTATAATTAACGCGTCAGGTGGTTATTCTTATCAAGATTTCACTCAGAGCGTTCCTTTAGCGGTGTACGACATCGATGCAACTCCACCGCGAAGGTTAGCCGTGGCATATCTTGAGAACAACCAGCCAGATGGTATGGTCGATGGCAAATATTGGCCGCCATTTTATGGCGATGTGGACAATGTCGCTGGTGGAGGTCCTCGGGAATGGTTGTGGATAATGGATGCTGATTATAGTGAAGCACCCAATCCAGCTTATCAAGTAAATATCATTGAGGGGCCACAGCCGGTCATGTTATGGGCAACCTGGGCACGTCGCAATACTAATCCCTGGACCGATGTAAACGCTTTAAAAATTTATGTCAATAGGCCTAATACGGTTAATGATGTATTCAAATACACGGCTGCTAAGCCATTAGCCGGCCTTGATTTGCAAAAATCAAGTGTCGATAAAATAAGTGTCTATCCTAATCCTTATTACGCCTTTAATCCTTCAGAGACAGGCAGGTTTGATACTTTTGTTACATTTGCTGGTCTGCCGCCCACCAAATGTAGTATCAGGATTTTTAACCTGGCGGGTCAATTAGTGAGAAAATTAGAGAAAAATGATACATCAGAATTTTTGCGCTGGGAATTACAGAACCATGACCGCTTGCCGGTTGCCAGTGGTATGTATATAGCTCATGTACAAGTCGCATTACCAGCAGGAGGCGAAGACACAAAAATCCTGAAATTTGCCATTATTCAGGAACAAGAAATATTGAATGTGTATTAATCACCATTCGCTCTAATTTCGAATTAACTACAGGAATAAGGAGAATAAATTATGAAGAATAGAATAATATTTCTATTGGTCGTCTTCTGCTTATCCACGGTTCTGGTGGTTTTTAATCTTTTTGCCCAAGCCAGCGGAACAGGAGATATTCAGGACGAGCCAACTAGTAACAATCGAAGAATCGGCAGCTCAGCTGCCACTGAGCTACTGATCCCTGTTGGTGCTCGAGGCACTGCCATGGGCGGCGCGAACATGGCGGTCAGTGACGGTGTAGAATCCATTCACTGGAATCCAGCCGGACTTGCCCGCGTTAATTATTCCGCCGAGGCCATGGTTTCTTCAATGGCTTACATTGCCGATATTAGAATGAACTACGCTGCTGTCGGATTGAAATTTGAAGGTGTTGGTTCGATAGCGTTGAGCATTCGCGCCCTTGATTTTGGCGATGTGCTCATGACAACAAATGATGATCCATACGGCGAAGGCGGCAGAACCTATTCGCCAGGATTTATTACTGTTGGTTTAACCTATGCTCGCCAATTCACTGATGCCATAACATTTGGCTTAACCACCAAAGTTATATCGGAAAAAATGGCACGTGCTACCGGATCAGGCGTTGCTTTTGATCTTGGTGTGCAATATCACGGTGTCGGTGGAATTCAAGGGCTAAATTTAGGCGTGGCACTGAAAAACTATGGCCCAGCTATGAGCTTTAGTGGCAGTGGTCTGTTGCATAAGGCTATTGTCACCGAGGGCAGACGTCCCGAGCAGTATTTCAGAAGTGATGCGGCTAAATTCGAATTGCCGTCAACCATGGAAATGGGCGCCTCTTATGTACGCCAAGTAAATGACGCTTTATCCTTCGTGGTAAACAGCGCCTTTGTGAACAACAACCTGGCACTTAATTCCTACACCTTTGGTGGTGAAGTTGCTTACAATCTCGGAATAATGACGGTCATGGGCAGAGGCGGATATGCTTACACGGACACGGGAACAGCCGATGAATCTATCTTTGGTCCAACTCTTGGCTTCGGTATATTTTACCACACGACTGCTGTGGATATCATCATTGATTATGCTTGGCGCCAGGTCGAGTATTTTGATAACAACTCGGTATTCTCGTTTAAATTTGGCTTCTAATTTTTATCGTCGAAAAAAGGCTTGTTAGCACAAAGCAAAAGGCTGTTCCCATTGGAACAGCCTTTGTTTTATAAAGTACATAAGTTATAATTTTATTATTCATCTTGATAAGGCATAGGCATTTTAAAGATCACTACCATGACCACGCTAATTATTGAATTACGGTAGCCAGCTTTTGACATTAACCGAAAGCAGTACCTAATAATTTTTAAAGTGCCACAACTTTCAAGTTGTGGATTGCCTTGATAAAGGCGTCATTGTCAGCTAAAGCTCTCGTTAAAGTT
>CAZNDR010000460.1:0-3920 GCA_964571835.1 uncultured Cytophagia bacterium
CGGCAGATATCTTTTTCTGTTGCCACCCAGACGCTACTATCATTTTCGGCACAAATACTGATAATGCCGTTACTGACCAATCCTTCATCCACGGTAAAATGTCGCCAATTTAGACCATCAAATTGAAACAGACCGTAATTGCGAAATCCAAACCAGACCTGTCCCGTTTTATTGCTGTTTACGACATCTACGTATTCTCGCATAAAGTCAAAATCAGTTTGAGGGCTCCAACTTTTGCCATCAAAGGTCCAGACCACTCGTCCACCCAACCACAACCGTCCGTCCTTAGATTGTCCAATGCCATAGGCCATGCCAATGGGAAAACCATTTTTTTCGGAATAATGAATGATGCGGTCTTTTTGGCGTGCCGGAGTTGGATAACAGATAATACCCCCAACTTGACCATATTTAGATTGGAAATCGACTCCACAGCCAAACCAGAGCGAACCATCTTTTGCTTCAAATACCGCCCGGTAATCAATCCCCCAGGAAAGCGTTGGATGCTTTTGGGTAAACCATCGCAGCCCATCAAAATAGGCAGTGGCCGCCACTCGTTGATCACTCCCGGCTGCCCAGATTTCTCCATACGAGGTGGTGATCAGCCGTACCGGGGCGTCTATTAGACCGTCTTCAATGCCATAAGCTACCCAGGTCGATTCGTGCTGACAAACCGCCTTTCCGTCAGCAGAAATAAACCATAATTTTTTATCGCCGGCCTCGCATTGAAAATTCAGATCTTTATAGGTAGACCAATATTTGTTAGTGCCATCGAACCTGAACACCTCGTTTTCCCTTCCCGCAATCCAGATGATACCGTCAGAAGCTTCATAAAAAATAATCCTCGAGGAGGTGGGAAGAGGGATTTCTGGCAACCGATACAAAGTCCATTCGTTATTTTTGTGGACAAAAATTTTGCCATGCCCGTCGATCCATACTGTTCCGTCAGAACATGCCAGGATGCAATTTTGACTATCATTGCCACCAAAACGCCTACTCAAACGGTATGAATTCCACCTTTTCCCATCATAAATGTTAATGCCTTTTTCGTGGGCATTAGAAATGATCCAGATTTTATGGTCTGTCGATTGAGCAAAATAAACATAATCTCGAATGCGCAGGCCATCTTTTTCTGAAAAACAGGTTACGAATTGAAGAGGGGTAGGCTGTCCGGCATTGAATTTCCATTGAGAGACAAAACCTGCAGTCAAATACGAACTGATTGCAGCATAGATGGCTCCCTGTTTATCCATAAAGACATCGAGTACATTAAAAATGGGTTTTTTTTGTTCATTAAGGATGGTTAGCTTTTCCGGAACAGCAATTAGTCTGGCAGACGGTTCAATAAATTTTGCCAACGAGTCCACGGTATATTGAGAAGCATAAACGGTAAAATGATTTTCAGAAAAGTGTAATAATCCGGCAGCCATATTTTCAGCATGCCTGGCGCCCAAGCCGGCTAAGATACTGCCATCAGGCAATTCAATAAAGGAATTTATGAGAATGGGCAGTTTTTTATTAAGCGGAAATAGTCGCTGCCAGCGGTTCTGATGCAGCCAGAAAAGGCCTGACTGGACGGCAGCATAAAGATTTCCGGCAGAGCTCACAAAAATTGACGTAACAGGCAGCACTGTGCTGCTATCTTTCAGAGGAATTGTTTTCCACACGCGACCATCATAAGACATAATTCCTTGATCGACACCAAACCACATTGTGCCAGGTGGTCCTTCAGCAAAACAGCGAATTCCTTTGCCATTCAAGGTGGAAACTTGCTGCCAGCGCCACGGTTCCAAAATAGGATTGGCAATAGTTGGGAAATATTTTTGAACCGCGCGAATGGCAGAACTGAAAAGCAAGCACAAAATCAGACTGTGTATGATGCGTTGCATGACTTAAATTAGCAAAATATCTTTTAATTTTCAAGCAGATTTTTCTGCATGATCAAGAATTCAACGCTGTCTAAATAGCAACTAGCAAAATGGCAGTGATTACAATATTTTGATCGTGACAATTTTCCAAAAGTTGTAAACGAGAGCATCACAATTTCTAATGAAAAAAAATACCCTTCCCAAAATTCGGGAAGGGTATTTTAAACAAAATGCTTCTGGCAAAGTTAGAAAGACATTGTCAACGTGAATAGGTGGCCGGAGCCTAAAATTTTAAAATCAGTATAAGCATAGTCAAAACGAAAACGGGTAAATTTTAAATCATAGGCCAGACCGCCGCCAAAACAATAACTGGAAGTATCATAGGAATCGTACTCATCTGTCTCCACAGAAATTCCTCGGTAGCCTCCACGCAGCGACAATATTTTGTTCCACTGATATTCAATCCCTAAGTTGGATCTTAACAGAGCGTCATTTGGGTCGTAAGCATCGACGGCAACGAGTAGCTGATTAGTTTCGCTGTTTATTAATTGTCCCTGTGCGCCTATTAGCTCCATTGATAATCCTATACGAAAAATCATGGGCAGAGGATATTTTTCTGTTTTCAAATAAGCTGAGGCATTTAAAGCGCCGGGATTGGTAGGCCATCTATCGTGGGAGACCAGCAAACTGGGGCCATCAAGCTGCATGGAGCTGCCGAAATTACTCAAGCACATGCCCAGTTTCATGCCCATAACTCCAGTATCTAAAATTGATCCGAGATCCACCGCCACAGTTTGGGCTATTAAATGATACGCACCTTCCCGGATATATTTGACGGTAGCTCCCAAACTTAGCCGATCAGTAACAAAACGGCTGTAAGATAAACCAATACAATAGGCTTCCCAGGTGAAAGTGCTTCCTGTGCCTTCGGGATGGGCAAGAGTGGTAATCTCCATATTGCCAGTGTCAAGGTAAATGACACTGGCACCAATAGCGCTGCTGCCGCCAAGAGGTTGAACCAGACCAATAAAGTTATAGCCCATGTCGGCATACAGTTCGTTCCGAGAAACGGCAAAGGAGGTTCGGTCTACAAAGGCAATGCTGGATGGATTCCAATAAAGCCCAGTCACTTCGCCAGCAGTAGTTACTGCTGCTTCGCCAAGGGCGGCAGCGCGAGCTCCAACGCCAAGTTTCAAAAATTGCGCCGCCGAAGTACCCACCCGGCTGATGTCTTGAGCACTTGCTGACATGAAACTGCTCAAAGCGATTATTAAAAGAAAAATTGTTATTTTTTTCATGGTACATTCTCCTTGTTTGACGATCAACAAAATCCTATTGAGAAAATCATAATTCACAGATCATATTAATGTTAAGAATCTGCTTCATGTACAGCGCTACCTCAACACAACAAACTTGCCAATTTTCTTATCGCCTTTCGGGGTTTCCACCACGTAGAGATAACAGCCATAAGCGATTTCCTGCTGGTTGAAGGACAACAAATTCCACCATTCCCAGCCATCGATCTGACTTTCATGGTGCAACGTGATCACTCGTTCGCCACTTAAAGTGTAAACATGGATATCACACACCGAAGGCAAATTGGTGAACGCCAACTGTCTGTAATTGGGATCAAGCTCCCATTCGGCAGAAATCATATACGGATTAGGTACAACCTTTATTTTTTCCAGATCGTCCTTCTGCGTTTCTTTGGTAGCATAAGCGGCTGTGCTGATGCGGAAGAAATCCCGGCTGCCTTTGAAAGGCTTCCCAGTGATCAATTGCAAAACATCGCCGGTGACAGGAGCCACACTGGTATCAGAGTAAATTCGCGTGGTATCAAAGACCATGCTGTCGGCAGTGACATAAATTGTATCAATATCTAATGTCACTTTCAGCGGCGGCTTGGATAATTTCATCTTTGAAGTAAATTTTGGTTTGCCAGCTATTATTTCCTGAATCGTCAGTTCATCCCCGCTGGTCCAGGTATTTTTCATCTCCACGGTGGTGTCAGCAGGATTGGCTGGAGGATACTGAGCAATGCGCACTTTTTTATTG
>CAZNDR010000461.1:0-3913 GCA_964571835.1 uncultured Cytophagia bacterium
ACAAATCACTGAGTAACTAACTAAATTATAAACTAAATCTATCCATTGATGTTAAGGAGCAAATGATATGAAATCTTTTTTATTTACTTCTGAATCGGTTACTGAAGGGCATCCGGATAAAATGGCAGATCAAATATCTGATGCAGTGTTGGATGCGATTTATAAAGAGGATCCCTATGGCAGAGTAGCCTGCGAAACTTTTGTGACCACTGGATTGGCCATTGTCGGTGGTGAAATTACTACCAAGACCTATGTCGATATTCCGAAAATTGTCAGAGGCGTTGTTAAAGACATTGGGTATATAGACGCAACTTACGGTTTCGATGCGGAAACCTGTGGCATTTTATCGACCATAAACCAGCAATCAGCTGACATTGCCTTGGGAGTGGATCGGGATGGCGCTGGTGATCAGGGGATGATGGTTGGCTTTGCCACTTCTGAGACTGAAGAATTGATGCCTACTCCTATTCTGTTGGCACACAAATTAACCAGAAGATTGGCAGAGGTCAGAAGGAAAAATATTCTTTCCTATCTCCGACCTGACGGTAAATCTCAGGTGACAGTTGAATACATTAATGGCAAGCCAAAATGGGTGAACACTGTTGTTATTTCAGCTCAACATAGTCCTGAAATAAAATTAGTCGATATGCGCGCGGATATAATCAATCATGTCATTAAATCCGTCATTCCAGAAAACATGATCAACGATCACGAAATGATCATTCATGTTAATCCTACGGGAAGATTTGTGATCGGCGGTCCGCAAGGCGATACGGGTTTGACGGGCAGAAAAATTATCGTTGATACTTATGGCGGATTCGCCTCTCATGGCGGTGGTGCTTTTTCCGGGAAAGATCCAACCAAGGTCGATCGGTCTGCCTGCTATGCGGCGCGCTATGTGGCAAAAAACATTGTCGCTGCCGGCTTGGCAGAACAATGCACTATTCAATTGGCCTACGCTATTGGTGTGGCAGAACCAGTTTCTATTTATGTCGACACGCATGGCACGAGCAAAAAATCTAATACAGATTTGGTAAAAATAATACGCAAAAACTTTGATTTGACGCCAAAGGGCATTATCGAAAAATTAGATTTGCGCAAGCCAATTTATCGTAAAACTGCGGCTTATGGTCATTTTGGTAGAACGGAGCCGTCCTTTACCTGGGAAAAAACCGATATGGCAGATAAGCTGACCGATTAGTTGATTTAATAAAATATTAAAAGCGAATAATGTGGAGGAATTGTGAATTATCATATTAAAAATATTGAGTTCGCCTCGACTGGGAAAAAACGGATCGAATGGGCGGAAAACGATATGCCAGTACTAAGGTTGGTTCGGGAGAGGTTTGAAAAAGAGAAGCCGCTGGCTGGAAAAAAAATGTCGGCTTGTTTGCACATGACGGCTGAGACGGCAAATTTAGCTCGCACCCTCAAAAGCGGTGGAGCAGACCTTGTCCTTTGCGCCTCAAATCCTCTTTCGACTCAGGATGATGTGACAGCTTCCTTGGTAAAAGATTACGGCATTCCAGTATTTGCTATCAAAGGCGAAAGTACCAGGACCTATTATGAGCACTTAAAAGCAAGCATTGAACACTCCCCCGTGGTAACGATGGATGATGGCGCTGATCTGGTATCCAATATTCATTCTGATTATCCACATCTGTCTCAACAGATATTGGGCAGCATGGAAGAGACCACTACTGGCGTCATCCGCTTACGCGCTATGGAGCGTGATGGCGCTTTGAAATTTCCGGTAATCGCGGTTAACGATGCGACCACTAAAAATTTATTCGACAATCGTTACGGAACTGGTCAATCAACGGTCGACGGTATTATCCGCGCTACTGATATTTTGTTAGCTGGCAAAAATGTAGTTGCTGCCGGCTATGGTTGGTGCGGTCGCGGTTTCGCAACTCGCTGCAAAGGCATGGGCGCTAATGTCATCGTAACTGAAGTCAATCCCATTCGGGCTTTGGAAGCGGCGATGGATGGTTTCCGCGTAATGACAATGGAGGAAGCAGCGCCAATTGGGGAGCTATTCTGCACACTCACCGGTAATATAAACGTCATCCGACCGGAACATATCACAAAAATGAAAGACGGCGCTATCGTGGCAAATTCTGGCCATTTTAATGTCGAAATCGACATCCCTGGATTAAAAGCCATCTCGGTAGAAGTGCGTCAAGGAGTGAGAAATTTTGTCGACCAATATGTATTGAAAAACGGAAAAAGAATCAACTTATTAGCTGACGGCAGGCTGATTAATTTGGCCGCCGCTGAAGGCCACCCGGCCTCGGTGATGGATATGAGTTTTGCCACCCAGGCGCTAACGACTGAATTCGTTGTCAAACAAGCCGGAAAATTAATCGCCAAAGTCTACAATGTGCCAGCAGAAATCGAAGACTGGGTTTCCCGATTGAAATTAAAAACCATGAATATCTCGATTGACAAATTAACCGATGAACAAGAAAAATATTTGTCGTCCTGGGAAATGGGAACATAAAAGGTCAACAATTTTTTTCTGCCCACGGTTTTAAGCCTTTCAAATTCCACTGATCTTTGAAAGGGTCATCTTTTTTTTTACCAAAGGAAAATGCCATGATGAGGAAATTCTTTTTGCCATTGCTGCTTTGTTCGACTTTTTTAATGCAATTTTATTTTTGCAGCAAGAAAGAACAGCACGATACAGGGCAGATCAATCAACAGGCTAAGGTCACCAGTTCATTATCAGTACAAACGATTAAAGCCAAGCCAATCAACTACGATTCCCTATTAGTCGTTATTAGCGATCTGGTGAAAGCAGTCCAAGAGAAACCTACCGATATCGACGCTCGGCGTCAACTGGCAAATGCAGCTTATGATTCGAGTTGGGATACCATTCTTGCTGCTGGCTACGGCAGCCCAATACAGAAAGGAGCCACATCGACGATCTCCTTAAGGTTGGCTGAACAAGCGGCAAAAGCCGATGCGTTCCGTTGGGCGGTTTATATTAAAAATTGGCTTCAAGATCCAACCACGCCGGACATTGGCAAATTATCCGCTGACGTTCAAGGCGGCAATTTTATTCTGAAAAAATTGCTCCCTGATAGTGCAGTCGTCGTTCTTCTTGAAGTAAAAAAATCAAATATTCCTTGATTTTTATGATTGACTCAAAAGCAGATAATGGCGTATTACTTCAAGTCAAAAATCTGAAAAAATATTTCTCCATAAAATCAGGTATTTTCTCACGAACCTCAAGCTTGGTTAAGGCGGTCGATGATGTCAGCTTTTTTTTAAAGAGAGGTGAGACGCTGGGAATAGTCGGTGAATCAGGCTGCGGTAAATCGACACTGGCGCGAGTTATATTGAGGCTTATGCCAGCGGATGAAGGAGAAGTGATATTTAAAGGTCAAAACGTATTTCAAGCCGACAGCCAAAAGATGCGCGCGCTGCGGCGAGAAATGCAAATCATTTTTCAGGATCCATATTCGTCACTCAATCCAAGAATGACCGTAGCCAGCATTATCGGCGAAGCTCTGTCTTATCATAAAATAGCTAGCCGCTTTGCTCAAGTCGAGAAAGTAATCAATTTGCTGGAAAAGGTGGGACTGAGCGCTGATTTTGTAAACCGCTATCCTCACGAATTTAGCGGCGGTCAACGGCAGCGAATTGGCATTGCCAGAGCTCTTGCATTAAATCCCACGTTAATAATTGGCGATGAGCCTGTCTCTGCCCTGGATGTATCGATTCAAGCCCAGGTGATAAATTTACTTATGGAATTGCAGAAAGAATTTTCCTTGTCGTATTTAATCATTTCCCATGATCTCCGAATGCTTCATCATCTTTCCGATCGCCTTTTGGTTATGTACCTCGGCAGAATAATAGAAACAGCGTCGGCACGTGACATCTACCAAAATCCGCAGCATCCGTATAC
>CAZNDR010000462.1:0-3900 GCA_964571835.1 uncultured Cytophagia bacterium
AGGCAATAGGGATGCCGGCAGCCGCGGATTCGAGTAACACAAATGGATCTCCTTTATCTTGATTTTAGCAGAACAAAAATTTCAATAAACTGAATGACAAAATTCATACTCGCAACAATCGACCAACAACCTTTTTATATGACTCGATGCTCCTTCGATAATATCAAACAAGCGCTGTCACAGATTAGAGATTCTCTAGTTAGGCGTATGCTTGTTTCTATAATTTTTATTTTCTTATACGTATTAAACCGACGATTTAATCGCTTGCTACGGCATAGTGGTCTGTCAACGACTTCCACATGAGTAATTCAGTGCCAATTTCCTGAGGAAAATACTGCACTCCGTCCATTAATTTTCGCATCAGATAAATCCCTCGGCCAGCAGACGAACCCTTGGTAGCTTCTGGTGGCACGTAGCTGGCGATGTCAAACTTTCTGCCAAAATCTCGCACTGAAATAATTGCCTTCTCTGTATCTACGATCACTTTGATTTTAACAGGTTTCAATGTCTCACTTTTATAGGCATGACTAAGAATGTTTGATAGCGCCTCGCCTAATGCAGTATTAATATCGCTTACTATCGATTGGCTGATATGGCTTTTGTTAAGCAAATCAAGCACCCAATTTTGCATTTCAGGAACGGTTAACATCTCTCCAATAAAATTTTTGTAGTCGTTTATTATTTCCATAACTATTTATCAATTCATCGAACTCAGCCAAAGGTCTTGTGATTTGAATGTTCAATTGTTTGTATTGGCAAACACTATTCCAGTTTTTCCTTTTGACCTAAATTTAAGTTTTATTTCAACAAGCTCTGATGACTAATTTTATATCTGATTATTATTATTGCAATTAATTTTGGCCAATCAAATAATAAAAAAAAGAAAAAATTGAATTAATGGTGAGTTAAAAAAGGTAATTTTCCCAGACATTACATAATGAAATGATTAATGCCAACTCGTGAAATGGTGAGTATTGAGTTTTTCAATACGTGAAATTCACTTGACAATTTAATTAAATTCATTTATATTTGACTCAATTTATTGAAATCAGAAAATAGTCAGATGTTCTTTGAATATTATGAACTGCAGCGATATGTCTGAATCGTCCTTTTTTTGTGCTCACTTCTGCTGGACGATCTCAAAATATCAACTGCCGGAAAGTAGCTTAGAGATGTCAAACCAATATTTGAGTGAGCGTTCGGCTATTGCCCTGAAGCTGTTAGTATCGAGGACAAATAATGCGGCTTTTGATTGAATAAAGAAAGCAAATTCCTTGGACAGTTCGATGGCAAGTTCTTCATCATTTTCGCAGGGCTGGCTAATACCTAGATTCTATCGGCTTAATGAATATTAGGTGCGAAATCTATCTCATCGTTCGCTAGTAATTTGCTCGTGAGACTTTCTTCCACGCTTGTGATAACGACGTTACTTAAGTTAATAAACCTATTTATCATCTAAGAAAAAGGAATTTAATATGCGATTTACTTGCGTTGTATCAACCGCTTGCTGTATCTTATTATGCTCGAGTTTTCTGCTTTTTGCTCAAACGGATTTTAATGACATTGCCGATCTAACTTATCCTGATAGCGTGATAACCATTGTCAGCATCGATGGCATCGACTACAGGTACAGCGAAAAATCGCAAGTGAGGGAGATCCCAGTTGCTGCGTCTCTAGCTGCTATTTGTGAGGGACGGTGGACGGGCACCAATCAAATCTCCTTTAAGGTTGTGAATCAGACACGAATTGATACCTTCAAAATTGTCTTGACTAATGTTGGCGGCTGCAGCCAGGTTACACTAAAGACAATGCCGGTCAATATTAATAGCAAGTCATTTACTATCAATTATAATATTCCCACCATTTCCGCCGGCTCGGTGACGGGTACGTTTGCCTAAGATGGCAATCATGTCAGCGGAAATTTCAATTATACTAATTATCAGTGCGGGGGCTCAACGAATGGGACCTGGACGGGGCGGCCGGTGAATCCTTGCGGCAATCCACCGTCAGCGCAATTTGCCGCCGATCCGAGATCTGGTTTCAGACCGCTATCGGTTCAATTTACCGATCTGTCCACTGGCGAAATAACCAGTTGGTTGTGGAATTTTGGTGATAATAGCAGCAGCGGTCAACAGAATCCAACCCATGGTTATTTAGAAGCCGGCACGTTCACTGTGTCGTTGCAGGTTTCAGGACCAGAAGGAACTGACACGGAAGCGAAAGGAAATTATATCACCGTATCAGAGCCACCAACCTTAAATCCGCCACAAAACCTCACCGCTTCAGTAACCGACCAGACAGTCAATTTGAACTGGGACCTGCCGGCGCAACCGCTTTTGCTCAAAAAAAGTAACCAGCATTATTACGAAGATCAAGCTCGATATTTACTAGCGCGTTTCACTCGAAAAAAGGTCGTCTCCAAAAATCAGGCAGTAGCGCATTCTCTGATGGGAAATGTCGATGAAGTGGAGCCCAATAACTTTGTGGCTTCGGCTCAAATATTGACTGGCAGTTCACCAGTGGTGGTAAATGGTTCAGCTGAAGTCAACGATGAAGGCAATCTCATTATAGATTATGGCGGTGGCATGACTGATGATCTCGAAGATCTGTATCTGTTGACCATTAATTCAACGGGGCTAAATATCACATTAACTGACGCCAATTCCGATCTGGATATTTTTTTGTTGGATGAAAACGGAATGATTGTTATTGATAACTCAACAATAATCGGGATCGCCGATGAGGAAATCGATACAACCATCGCTGCTGGAACCTACCTTCTGGGAGTCTCCATTTATGATGACGATCCGGCAGGTCCGAACGTGTCACCTTATGTCTTAACGGTAACCGGAGATATTGCCAATGACGGGGCAGGACCGGTGCTGCAATTTTTTAATATTTATCGTTCGCAGACGCCCGAAGCAAGAAGTACCGGGACGCTGCTGACCAATGTGGCTGCCCAGACGACAAGCTATGATGATATCATCCAACCATTACTCAGTAATTTCAATTTGAACAGCAGTGTGATGGCACAGACCTATTATTATCAAATCACTGCCGTTTATGATCTGGGAGAAAGTGAGCCTTCCAACGAAGTTTCAGTGCAGATAGACGAGCAACTTGCCAGGGATGTGGGAGCAATTTCGTTACAAATTCCAGACACAGTTCATGTTGGCGAATCAGTTTCTGTCAGCGTTAGCGTGCAAAATTTTGGCACAGCTAATCAGACGAATTTCCCAGTTTCGTATATTTATAATCGAGGGATACCAGTAACCGAAAATTATGCTGAAGTGCTAACTGCTGGTGCGACCGGAATAAAAACGTTTGCCACGACATGGGTGCCTCAAGCAATGGGTACCTATCAATTTAACGCCTGGACAAATTTAGCCGGTGATGAAAATGCTGCTAATGATTCGTTGTCAACGCCAAAAACAGTTATTGTGCGAACCGAAATCATTAATACTCCGCCAACACTAGCTGCTATCGGCAATCAAACGGCGATTGCCGGACAGGTCAATAACGTTGCGCTCATGGCAACTGATGAAAATGGTGATCCGCTTAACATTACTATTCAGTCGAATCCTGGCTTTCTGTCAATCAGTGGCTTTACGCAAACCGGAAACACGGCGACAGCGACTCTCGCAATTTCGGCGGGAAACAATGTGAGTGGCAATTTTGCTGCAAGCGTGATGGTTAGTGATGGCAGGGGCGGTGTGGACAGCGAAGATTTTGCCATCGAAGTTCTTCCGGCTGCCATCCCAGGAAATTGGACCAAAATTAACCCGAAATTTGGCTTGAGTCCACTTGGGCCGCCCATGTTTGTCAATGAGCAAACTGGCTGGATTACTGGCTATGGCAATGTGCTTTATCACACAATTGATGGCGGAATCAACTGGGAAG
>CAZNDR010000463.1:0-3900 GCA_964571835.1 uncultured Cytophagia bacterium
GAATAAAGCCTTGGCACCATCATTCGTCGCGCCTCTTTTCCGGCTCGATAAAAACGCTGCAATTCCATTTCCGATGGTGAAGCGATCATTTCAATTCCATTTTTTTTTAACGCCTCAATTGAGCGCGCATTATCTTGGCGGCTCAATTTCATCAGCTTGGCAAAATATTTTTGGGATTCGCTTAACAAAATTTTCTGATAAGCTTCTGGTAATTTATCAAACATGTTTTTGGAAACCAAAACAGCACCGGCAGCATCTGCCAGCGAGATTTCCATCATAAATTTAACCTTGGTGAACCATTGCAGCGCGATCATCGCCAGCGGCGAAGAATAAACTCCATTGATCATACCAGTCTGCAGCGAGGCCATCACGCTGATAACAGATAACGGAATGGGATTAATGCCCAAAGCTTTGAAGGTGGCTTCGGCTACTGGATCGCCTTCCCACATCCACATTTTGACATGGGACATATCTGCCAATTTTCGTATCGGATAATTGGTAAAAACATAAACAAAGCCGACATCAGCCCAGCCTAATAAAATAAAACCTTTTTCTTCAAATCCTTTGGCAAATTTTTCATAAAATTTATTCTGAATAAAATCGACTTCTTCGTAACTGCAAAATAGAAACGGCGAATCGAAGATACGCACTTCCGGATAAATCTCGCCCAAGCCGACGCCAGTGAAGCCGGCGCCGTGTAACTGCCCCAGCCTGATTTTCCGTAGTACATCTTTTTCGTCACCAGCCACGCCACCCGGGTAGAGGCGGAAACCAACTTCACCATTAGATTGCTGCCTGAGCGCCCCATCCAATTCCCGCATCACATTCATCCAGGTAGAGCCTTCTGGTGCCAGGCTGGCAAATTTAAGTGCGTACTTTTGGGCATATAAAGTTGGCACAGTCAAAACAAAAAATGAAAGAAAAAATATGGCATTTTTTTTCATTAGCGACTTTCCCTTTCGCGCGTATTATTCAGCAAAAATATTGTGCCGTCATCGTCAGCAAATACCTTATCTGGCTAAAGCTGGCAGGTTGTGTGGGCTTTTCGATATGTCATTCAATTTCACCTGCCGCATTTAGTAATGAGAAATTCACTGATTCAACGGTGACGTGGCAGTTTTCAGTTGCTGGTTTCGCATCCTGGCCAGCGCTTTGATGCCCATAACCACAACGCCTATCGAAAAAGCTAGCAATAAGATATCGGTAAAAATCAGCGTGTAGCTTTTAGCAGCAAGGTAACGCTTGAGCAAAATAATAAGCGAGGTGATGGTGGTGATGGTCATAAAAGCTGACGGAATAAGGGTGAACCAGGCACGTTTTTTCCTGTTGAACAGCCAGATCGAAACCGCCAGCAAGCTTAAGGCGGCAAGTAATTGGTTGGAAGTGCCAAAGATAGGCCAGAGCGCAGAAAAGACATTAAAGTAAGCCAGCACCCACATTAACAGCGTCGATAATCCAGCATTAAACCAAAACTTCCGCATGATCGCTGGCGGATTTTTTAATAACACGCCCCACAGCTCTTCAAATAGATAGCGATTAATTCTAACTGCCGCATCAAGGGTGGTAATCACAAATCCTTCCACCAACAAAATTCCGAAAATTGATCCCAACGCTTTGGGGAGACCAAAGGCAGTATTGAATAACGAACCGACGGCTAAGGAAAAGGCCAAAATTGGATTCGATTTCGTGCCCGAATCCATCGTCGGCCAAACCAGCGATTTATAGTCGGAAAAAAGCAAACCCGAGCTGAGTGTCAATATCACACCCACTGCCATGATGGATTCTAATAACATGCCATTGTAACCGATGCGCCTGGCATCGCATTCGTTAGCAATTTGCTTGGAAGTCGTGCCGCCAGCTACCAGAGCGTGAAAGCCAGAAATAGCGCCGCAGGCAATGGTAATAAATAACATTGGCCACAACAGTCCCAGATTGCTAACGCCATCAGCAAGATTGAAATTTGGCGCGCCGATGACAAGTTGTTTTTGCCCACCACCAATGAGCAGGGCAAGCAAAATGGCGATAATACCCCCATAAAGAATTTGCACATTGATAAAATCTCGTGGCTGCAAAATTATCCAAACCGGAACACCAGCAGCCAACAAAACATAAACCGAAATAATGACCATCCAGATTTCTGCAGGCAGCGTGATCGGTCGGTAAATACCAGTGACGATCGATCCGGTCATGATAATTGCCGCCAAAATATAAGCGATGAAAGTTCGAAGCCCACGGCGATAAATCAAATACCCCAGAATCGGAGCGCAGCAGGTGATAATCACCACCGACATGGAGGCAATACCGCCGATGACTCCCAGCACATTGCCCCTGCCGTCAACCATTGTTCGCAATAAGGTTTGGTCAGGCTCCAAGCCCAATTTGGCAATAGGCCAGCGAGACGTAAGCGATACTGCTGTTGCGGCCGGAAACGAGGAAGTTACCAGTAAAATCATGACGATAGTAAAAAGGTTGAACAACAGAAAACCTTTTTCTCCCAATGTCTTGCGCGCGATCTCTGCCATCGATTTTCCGCCCTCACGGATGCTGGCAAACAGCGTTGTAAAATCGTGCACCGCACCAATGAAGATACCGCCTAAGACAATCCACAGCCAGGCGGGAATCACGCCATAAAGTATTGCCATAGTCGGACCAATGATCGGCCCAGCGCCGGCAATAGCAGAAAAATGGTGAGCAAATAAAATAGGCGTCTTAGTGGGAACAAAATCACGGCCGTCTTTTTTGGCATGAGCAGGAGTAGGATTATCTTTGCAGACACCAAGAAAACGGGATATGAATCTACCATAAAACCGACTAGCTAAAATTAGCAGTGCTAATGCAACTCCTAAAAATAGTAAAATTTGCATATGCTATCCCTTTATTAGTTTTTTAAAATTGCTTCTTAGTCTCAAAAAAAGATTGGTCAATCTGCCGCGTATAAGCAAACTATCAGATGACATTAAGAAATTAAGGAAAATTTTCCAATAAAAAAAGGGCTTGGCTCAAAAAGAAGCTTGTTCTATCCCTTCACAATTTGAGGCTGCTGCTCTGCTTAAAAGAATTTCTAATCTACAATTTTAGAGAAAGATCAAATTGGTAAAAATATTCGAAAAAAGAAGTACTAAAAATGAAATAAAATCCCGACTTCTGGAGCATAATCTGTTGCCTTGGCAGTGGCGGCAAAAGAATTATTTAATCGAATAAACGCATTTTGGCATACATGAAGTTGTAAATCACTGATCACGGCAGCTTCATCCTGTGCAGCCTCTATGCCGAGGTAGAACCTGAATAAATCTGACAAGCGCTTGAAATATTCGATGGCATATTCTCCCAATTCAAATTTGTTTTCAGCAGCGGAATAATCGACTGCCGCGCGTACCGTCATCGTCCCCCATGAAAAGCCCTTGATCAGTCCAGTACCTAATTTGTATTCCCAATCTTGAGTTCCGATTAATTTTCTATTTTTCTGAAGCGGAAACACCGTTTCAAAATAGCTAAAAAATTCAGGACGGTGCAGCTTTTCTTTTGACCAGCGCCAACGAAGCTGAGCTTCAACATCTCCCAAACCGGATTCTTGAACGTGCTCGGGCATATTTGAAGGATCAGCTTGCGCTTTAAACTGTTTGGCTGAGATTATTGCCGCCTCACCTTCTAAAATAAACTTTTCCGAAATGCCAAATCCCAAAAATATCAAACCTTCGTGTGCGCGATAGCGACCATGAAAATCTTGATTAGAATTATATCCAAAATCTGATGGCTTGTATTCAGCATTTTGATCATAATAATATTCATAAAAAGGGTAGATGATTATTTCGCCTTTTTCAAGATAGGTTCCGAACATAGAAGTTGCCATGCCAGCGCCTCGCTCTGTTAAAAAATAGGGCAACACTTGCTGGGCAAGAG
>CAZNDR010000464.1:0-3893 GCA_964571835.1 uncultured Cytophagia bacterium
GGTGTAGTAAGTTTTTTTATGATCTGATTTAGAATTATCAATAACCATGCCGATGGCTGGTCAATTCTTATAGTGCTATGATTTTCAGTGAGCGGGAGCAGTGATTTCTATGCAACTCATAAAAAATGAGTCAGGCCATTTGGTTCAAAGTCTCTCGGCCGATGCACAATTCATATGGTCCATCATGTTGTTAGGGAAACAGACTCAGCAAAATAAACTTCATTTTATAAATAATTCAGGTTACAAACTGTCAATTAAAAATAGGGTATCAAGCATAAAAAAGGACAATATAAAAGGGCAGCGGAGGTTTTATGGAATCAATAATGGAACAGGTAAAAGATATGTATTTGAGTCCCCATACCTTTTGGGAAGAGGTAAAATTGCAGCCAAAGACAGAGATCGAGCTTATTCGTGATTATTATATTTTTATTGCTGCCGTTCCAGCAATAGCAGGCTTTTTGGGCTCGCTAATTCATGGTGAAAATTTTTTCCGTTCAGTTTTGTGGAGCGTTTTATTTTTTGGCTGTGCGATTGGCGGGATTTATTTTTTAAGCAAAGTACTGGCCTTCATGGGCAAGAGTTTCGACGTGACAGAAGATGAAGCAACAATGTTTAGGTTAGCAGTATTTGCTTTTACGCCGATTTTGTTGGCAGGCATTTTTTTGCTCATCCCTCCCCTCTACTGGTTGACGATTATTGGCGTATATGGTTTTTACTTTTTCGTTATTGGCCTCAATAAATTGATTACCTGCCCTGAAGAAGAACGAGTCAATTTTACTATTATCAGCCTGATCGTGCTATTAATTACTACTTTATTAGTTTTTTTAATTCCTGCGTTGATAAGTGGAGCTGCCGTGTACTACAGCGTCATTTGATTTTTTTAGAAAAGAGGGCCTCAACATGTCAAATTTTTTTGAAACTTTGTTCGATTTTTCTTTTAAAGAATTTGTTACTACCAAAATTATCAAAATTATTTACGCTATCGGAATTCTATTTGCCGCCATCGGCGCACTGGCATTGTTGATTAAAGGTTTCCAGCAAAATTTTTTCTTGGGAATTTTGGCTCTTTTACTTACTCCGGTTGCTTTTGTTATTTATTCGATTTTAGTACGAGTCTCTTTAGAAATCATTATTGTCCTGTTTCGCATCGCCGAAGATGTGCGAAAACTTGTCGAAGCAAAGCAATGAAAATAAATTCTTTCCTTTGATAACAGGGTAGGCAAACCAAAAAGCTGTCAAACTTCAAACGGCAAAACATCAAGAAGTGAACTATCTATGGCATCCGATTTTGGTGATGAAGAGAAATTAAGATATGACCGGCAACATTTATTTTCTGGCATTGGTGAAACTGGACAAAAAAGATTAGCCAACGGGCGAGTACTCATTTTGGGATGCGGTGGTTTGGGATCAGCCTCGGCTTCCTTGCTGGCACGCGCTGGGGTGGGTTTTTTGAAGATAGTCGATCGCGATTTTTTGGAGGTAAGTAATCTGCAGCGACAAATTTTGTATGAAGAACACGATGTCAAAGAGGGGTTACCAAAAGTCTTTGCCGCTGAGCGAAGACTCAAAGAGATCAACTCGACCATTGCCATCGAGCCACTTTTTGCTGATGCCAATCGCTTCAACATCGAAAAGCTGATCACGGATGTCGATGTCGTTTTGGATGCAACCGATAATTTTGAGACGCGCTTTTTGCTGAATGAAGCTTGCGTCAAAAATAAAAAAGCCTGGATTTATGGTGCGGCAATTGAATCGTATGGTTTGCTGATGAGCATTATCCCCGGAAAGACAGCCTGTCTGCGCTGCCTCATGGACCACGTTCCAGAACCAGGGATAGCGCTAACCTGCGAAAATGTCGGTATATTGGGTTCTATTGTTTTGGTGATTGCCTCATTGCAATGTGCCGAAGTTATCAAACTTTTAACCGGACATTTAGAGGCGTTAAATCCCAGTTTAGTAGCTATTGATCTTTGGCAAAACAGCTTTCAAACCATTGAAGTGACGAAAGCCACCCTCCAAAAAAATTGTCCAGTCTGCAACAATCATGAGTACGATTTTTTGACAGGTAAAAAAGGCAGCGCTTTCACCACGCTGTGCGGCCGCAACGCAGTGCAGATTTTGCCGTTCAAAGAGACGAAGCTAGATCTGGCGAAAAAGGCAATTGAGCTGTCATCTCACGGTGTCGTAAAAGTCAATGAATATTTGCTTCAGTTTGAAATTGAAAAATTCGTACTATCTATTTTCCCCGACGGACGAGTCATGGTGAAAGGTACGACTGATTCAGGGATTGCCAGAAGTTTATACTCGCGGTTTGTGGGGAATTGAAGAGGTGAGGAATAAAACAATCGTCAACTTTACGGAAAAGATTTGTTTAGAAATTCTGCGATCGCTTTATGCCCAGCCTTGGAAAGATGAATTCCGTCACCAAAGAGATACATTTTTTTTGAAGCTATCCCCTGTGCACAAAGGTAGTGAAGGGGATCCAGGCATTTTATCCCCAATTTGCTTAATTCGCGCTTCATGACCATTTGTGGCTGATCTCTGATGGAGCCAATCTTTCTGAACTGGAACTCATAAGGCAACAATACGACAGCAAAGTCAATTTTTTGACTGTGGCAGATTTCAGAGATAGTGTTAATTTTTTGGATGGCATTTCTAAACTCTGGGCGGTTGGTTTCATAAAATTTTTCATCGAACAGATAATAGCTTTTTGGCCGATCAAAAAATGTGGTTTTGCACAGCATATAAAAGCGGCTGTGGCAGCGAATAAATTTTAGCACATCACCCAAAAGATATCTCCACGAGCCTCCGGGCGTTTCCCAATCCGGTACAACCAAATAAATATCATTCAAGCACCAAAAAAGAAGAATTTTAGCAATACGAAATTTATTATTTTGTTTAAAGATGAAGTGATTGACCAGATTCTCATAATCCTGAATGGCGTAACCGAGAGTAGCCGGATTTAAAATATTGAGTGACCTAAGGCTCGATTGCAGTCTGCCAGCTACGGTGGAATCTGCTTCAACCCCAATGCCAAAAGTAACGGAATCGCCAAGAATGAGCCAGCTAATTTGGGAGGTGTCTATTTTGGTACTGCACTCACGAAAACCAAAGGG
The DNA here is from genome assembly GCA_964571835.1 of uncultured Cytophagia bacterium. Taxonomy (GTDB): domain Bacteria; phylum Zhuqueibacterota; class Zhuqueibacteria; order Thermofontimicrobiales; family Thermofontimicrobiaceae; genus CAZNDR01. The sequence goes on from CAZNDR010000464.1 coordinate 3,117, forward strand.
ACTAATTTTGACCGATACACCGTTGGAGAATCCGCAACTTCCCGGTGTTAATCCGGATGAACAAAAATAAGCATTATCCACAAAAAGATTTTTTGTTGTTCCTTGCAGTTGAATTTGTGGGAAAAAGTATCGAGTGGTTAATTCACCAATCAAGCCGAGAATAATAATTATGATAAAATTGTAGAGACAGAAAACTAAATGCTTTTTCATAAAAGTCAAATGATGATGTTCGATTGCAAAATGCCACAATTAGGCATTTTAATCATGCCTGATTTGAATAGTTGTTCGCAACTGCTCAGAAACAATAATCAAAATAGATGCCAATGAGCTCTTGAGCTTTTGGTCAAAAGGGATACACACGCTATTACAGACGGAGTCGATCAATTTAACGCTATCCAGATGGATATGGTTCGCGGCAGCAATAAAGAAAAATCTACTCGACCGATTAAGCGATTAGGCTCGTGAGTCATTAGCATTCGCGTATGATTTTAATGGGCCATTTAATAATAAACCTGCTGAATGCCTGGAAATTTAATTTTGTTTGAAGCTCTCGCTGCTTGCTTTCAAAGGCTACCATTCATGCGTGCAATTATTGGACTGAATCGCTACTAAAAGTGGATAAAGCTTATGCTGATTTAGATATACGAATACTATCAACAATTAATTATTTATTAGCGGAGTATTTTTAGCAGTATAGCATTTCTCTATTGTCTGATTGCCTAAGTACACCATTTCATAATTCCTTATAGGATTAATAAAAGGCGTACGCCTTAATTC
>CAZNDR010000465.1:0-3888 GCA_964571835.1 uncultured Cytophagia bacterium
TCTAATATCCTTCCAGCTTTGTGCAAGCTGCCCTTAAGGGAAAATGAATGACTATAATCAAATTTTTACAAAATTCTAGAGCGGATGAGCTAGCATTAAAATTATTTGTGCTTATCTGTCTTAATCATTGTACCGATTATCTCGCACTTTAAAGACGGCGTGAACTCTTACCTTATTTCCTTTTATTTAGTTGCTCTTTAGCTTGAAAGAGCTTTTTTTTTGAAATTTTCAAATTTGACTGAATCATTTATTTTCCAAATGGCATAAAAGCCGCTGTTCGTACGATAATTGTTTTTGTTGTTATTCTATTTACCGTAATATGTAAGTACAGAATTTGCTAACCCGATCGAATTGTATTACATGAAACTCGTGGAATAGTCAAAAGAAGAAAATTGTGCTTCTATCTCAACCGTTTTAGTCTCTGCATTTCTGCGGCAGTCTATTCTTTGCACCAAGAAATCGAAGCTGAGGCAGAGGGCCATTTAATGCAAAAAGCAAAAATCGCCCTGACGATAGTACCTTTGTTTGCTAATTTATCAGCATTGATTCGCGTTGGTGGCCGGAGCGATAGGTCGTAGCTCTGGCTAGCAAAGCGTCAGTGATAAAAATGGATTCCTTGGTTCGGGAATTTAGCGGCAAATTTAGCGTGGAAAAGTTCTCTGCCGAAATGTTTATTAAACTGCTGACAGATCGGTTGAACGATAGCTACAGAGCACTGGGTTTGGAGATTATCTTTATCAATGTCCAATCTGTCGAACCGGTTGACGAAAAAATATCCGAAGTCATACGGCAAAGTGAAGCGGCACGAATTTTTGGACAGACAGACAGAGCCAATTAACAAGCGCGCGTAGCCGGGGCAAAAACCAAGGTTGAGACTGATGAAAAAATTGCCCAACTGGAGCATGAATTGGAAATGAAAAAATATGAATTAAAAAAGATCACTGATGAAAAAGAAGCCCAACCTGCGTGGCTGCGGGTTGAAGAAAAGTTATTTTTGAAACGAAAACAGATGGACGTTGATCAAAAAGAAATTGAAATGGTGACCAAAAATCCTGAAGTGCTGATGTTGATACGCCATCTTGCCCGGCTTGCCGAAGTCAGCCAGAATTTGTGCAAAGCCCGCACATTGAATCCCTTTGGGATCATGAGATGAAAGAAGAGGAGCAGCTCATCAGTTTGTCCAAAAATTTATGACAAAACTTATTGACGTCAATAGAAAAAAAGACAAGACGAAAAATAAGTAATAATTTAGTCGAGTCGCTCAGGTTGCTATTTTTAAATACGAATGAACAAAATGCCTTCAACAAAGAACCGTTAGCTAACTTCAAGCTGCGCCCCCCTAAAACAGCCAGGATTTCTGAAATTGGTGAAGCCACAGCAACTTCGGCGATAACGGCAGCAGATCGGGTTAATTTTCACATCGGTCATCCGATTCAGGCCGCAAGACTAACAGCCTTGTATGGTCGGCTTGTTTTGGTTTCGATATTCGACCCGAGCTGCTCGCTGACGCTGCCAATAAAGAGCTGATTCATGATAAAAGCTGGCCGAAGCTCAATTTGGCCAGCTAAAATTGCTTTATGAGACCATTGAGCATGCAGTGCCTTTCTGAGATGATTTGCGAGCTCTCCTTTGCTGGATCAGTTTTAGTCAGCAGGTCAGTCAACCTGCTGGAGCGGCGCTTTATTTGCTAGCCAAATGTCAAGCGATTGGCTTGTTAGCTGCCAGAGGGCTGGTGGAGTGGGTCCGCATCAAATTGGGCAGTGGTGAGCCAATGCAGCGCTAGGGAGGATTTTACAATAAATTTTCCGGAATGCTGTTGCTCATTTCGACACAAAAAATGTCGCTTTAGCTTGCCACTACTCTAAAAGAATCACCCTGTCGCAGCTACGATTTTGCCCGCAGCTCGCTGAGAGGTGTGTTAGCTGGTGGAGAATTCAGCACTTTTCAGAGCAATCTGGCTGAACATTTTCGGCGCCTGAGCACTAGCGATCGTGCCAATTTACTCTACCAGGTGAACAAATTACTAAAGTTCCATCACAGAGAATTGATGCGAACGGCCGAGCCGTTGCGGGAAACTCGACTTCAATTTCAGCAGCGGGGATGGAAAGAATTAGAGCGCCTGACACTGGCCCAGAAAGATGAAGTCTAAGATGAATTTATAAAACTAATGGCGAAAAATTTCAAATAAATATTGTATGGTTAAGAGGATGATGTCACTGGCATTCACGCCATTTCCAATTTTATTTCCCCAGCCACACCCACATTTCGTGACCGACCGACAGTACGACTCAGCCAGCAAGTAGCAGATCATCAAAGGCAACAAATAGTCCATCGTTAAGCCCAAACATTGCCTCCTTTCAAACACGGTAGCCTGCTGCGTGCCATCGGCCATAATCGCGCTCAGACCATGATCCTCAGCGTCGATCAATTAACGACCGGCTTGTTCCGAGCCTGCACTGAATTAGTTGCCAGGCAATTTGATGGCACGGATGATCTGGTACCGTTGCGCGATCGAATTTTTGCTGAATCTGCCTATTCATGATAGCTTGAATTAGCTAAGAATATTTGACGATCGAAGTTTGTTTTATCTGAAGCAATTGGAAACAGCTTTGCCGGCAGGCAATTCGGCTTTAGTTGCCCTGTGCAAAGATAAAGATTCCATTGAACTGTTTATCGGCATTTTACACAAAGAACTGCTGAGACGGCTGGGATTGGACGTAACAGAATTTTTTGTGAACGATAAATTTTTAGTCGACCTGCTGCACTCGATCCGATCGGACATTGCTACATTGCAGCAATCGGATCAATTCAATACGGACATAGAAAATCTAATGCTAAATCGCAAGGTGCAAATTGATAAAAATTGCCGGCAAGATAGGGAGAGGCTTTTTCAACTGCCACTTCAGGTGCAATTCTGGCGACGGGAAATCTGAAAATTGATCAAAGAGTCCATTCTGCAGCAGCGGAAAGTTTTGTGGAATTAGCATTGGCTATTCACGCGCTGACCTCGAATAAGCAAAAAACTAACCATCCTCTAACCATCGAGCCGTCAAAAACTCTACGCCTTGGCAGCCAAATCGCCGACCTGCTGCGCAGCAATGCCGATGATTCCATGAGGCAGTGACGTATTCCGAACGCTGCGCGATGTGGAACGCATTGTCAAGTTCATAGAACAGGCATTGGGAAAAAAAGGCAGGACTTGTTGCGGTTTTATATTTTAAGCATTGCGCGTTCGTGTGGAGAGAACGCTTAGTCTTTCCGGCCATTTAAATTGGTTTCCTTGACATTGACAACCTCCCGCAGGTTTTAAACTTGCGGGAGGTTGCTTTTTTTCTGCTGTCCCATTTTTTGCAATAAAGATGTACCCCACCTTCAAAGTGGGGTACAGCTAATTCAACTCAATTAAACGCCGGCACGCAAGACTGTCCGGAGGTCTGCACGCAAGTTCCAGCTAACGTTTCAATTTTGGTGGTGTGAATAATAGCTGGTTTTTCATATTTTTTCTTTTGTTGATTTTTTTGTTTCGTGGTGGTTGTTTTTTTCATGGTTTAGATCTCCTGTTTTGTTTATTACGTCTCCCCTTGGTCCCCCCTTCTGAAGGGGGGAAACAGGGGGGGATGTTCAGAAATTATTTCATCAAAATCATCTTGTTCATCTGTCTAAATTCATCTGCTTTCAAAATGGTGAAATATACACCGCTGCTCACCAGTCTGCCACTGTCGTCCCGTGCGTTCCATTTCACCCAGTGGTCGCCAGCTTGCTGTTGACCGGAAACTAACTGGCGCACTAATTTCCCATTGGTATCATAAATGGATATGTCAACAAAATTAGCTTTGGGCAGCGAATACTCAATCGTTGTCTCCGGATTAAACGGATTGGGATAATTTT
>CAZNDR010000466.1:0-3886 GCA_964571835.1 uncultured Cytophagia bacterium
GGCAATATATGTCATAAAAAATCTCCGCAGTCATCCATCGATTATTTTATGGTGCGGCGACAATGAAAATGACTGGGTGCATTTGCAGGAAAATATTCCTGATTTTTGGAATAATAAGATTAACCGCGATGTGTTGCCTTCACTATGCCGAAAATTAGATCCGAGCCGACCATTTATCCCAAGTTCGCCTTTTTCTTCTGGCAGAAAACATCCCAATGATTCAAGTGAAGGCAATGTCCATTTATGGAAACATGGCTCTTCATACCGCGATGATTTTTATGCCACATGTTTTCCCAACCTGGTGACAGAAATCGGGCATATCTCGCTGCCAAATTTAGATGTGCTGAAATCTTTCATTCCCGAAGATAAGCTCTGGCCGCCGTTTAATGAGCACTGGTTCATGCACTGCGCAGATCCGCTTCATTCAGGTGATTCCTATCGTGTGCAAACTTACTTTGATTCCATCAAAGCCAACGGCTTGGCAACGCCAACAAATCTTGAAGAACTAATTCAACTAAGCCAAAGGCTGCAAGCTAAGGCAACAGAATTTTGGATTAACCATTTCTCATCACAGCCGGATTGCTGGGGGATTTTTTTGTGGAATCTGTGCGATTGCTGGCCGCAAATTTCGGATGCATATATCGCTTATCCGTTGGTCGAAAAGCCGGCGTTGCAGGCAGTAAAAAGAGGATTTGCGAAAGTGAAGCGATGATTATCAAAAGAATTCTTTTCGCTTAGACAGATAGAACAGCTATCGCTGATCGAATGAAAAATAGCTTAAAGAAATTGAGATATAATTGGAATTTGTCAGAAAATGTAACCAAAGTCTCTGGCTTAAGCCTGAATCTTAATGTAAGTTTTTAATTTTTAACACAAGCTGGAAGCTTGCGTTGCAGGATTAATGACTTTTCAGATGAATACTAATCAACTTTTTTAACAATTCAATAATAGGAGGAAGCAAAGATGAAAACAGTACTGACACTTTTGTTAACAGCCTTTTTAGCCATTTCGCTGGACGCACAAAATCTAACTCAATATGAATTGATTAATTCAACCACACTGGGAATACCCAAGGTGCTGATGGATCGCTGGGGAGCTGTGACGACCGATATTGATAACAATGGCTGGCCTGATATTTTTTCAGTAAAATGGCGAGGTCGATTGAACAGTCAAATTTATTTGAGTGTCGGAGGCAGCTACACCGATATCATGCAGAATTCGCCCGACCTTATCGAGGTCGAGCTAAATCAAAACGCCACCAGAATCAACTTTTTTGCCGACTATGATAATGATGGCGACAAGGATTTTTTGTATGGCGGCGATTACGACCTGTTTCTATTTCAAAATAATAATCATGTCTTTAGCAATGTCAGCACGACAACCGGAGTAAAAGGACAAGGAGTTCCGGGATTTGTGAGCATCTATGGATTTGACTGCGGCGCCTGGGCTGATTATGACCTGGACGGCGATCTGGATTTAGTCGTATGCCAGACCAACAATAAAAACTTTTTTTTCTTCCGTAATAATGGTGGTGTTTTTGAAAATATTTGTAGCGAAGTTGGCCTTGCTGGCAAGAATCCTCTGGGCGAGGCTGGCGACCGTGGCGCCTATAGCGCCAGGCTACAATGGATTGATTATGATTTAGACGGCGATCCCGATCTTTCTGCTGGCTGGTTGTTATTTCAAAATGACAACGGCCATTTTACCGAAATTTCCAAGACAATCGGATTAGCTCCCGATACACTCACCTTTTTCCAGGCCTGGTTTGACTATGATAATGACGGCGATTGGGATTATTTTAAAATCGTGCACGGCGCTGAAGACCCGGGCGACAATTCTTTCTGGGAAAACCAAGCTGGTCAATTTGTAGATATCTCGGCAGATGTGGGACTGTATGGCTGGAGACCGCATCTTGGTTCTTCCTTTAATATCGGCGATTATGATAATGATGGCGACGAGGATGTGTACATCCAGATCAATAACCATGCTGATATGGACGTTTTCCTTTTGAATGAAGAGGTCGAACCGGGCGTTCATGTGCTGGCAGATGTTGCTCCACTTATTGGCATGACCACGGTTGGTGATCGCAAAGGAGGAGCCATGCTGGATTATGATATGGATGGATTTTTAGATATTTATGTGCCTTCATTAGATTTTGGCAGTCTGATTTATCACAATAAAGGTAATACGAATAATTGGATTGGCTTAATTCTCGAAGGCACTCAGTCAAACCGCGATGCTATTGGCACGCTCGTCACAACTTATGCCGGCGATAAACAGATGATGAGATACACGCGCGTCCCCACCACCTGGAAAATTCAGGATAATCCTTACGTCCATTTTGGCATTGGCCAGGCAACTTCGATTGACTCGGTCGTTATTCGCTGGCCTCTGGGATTACAAGAAGTATATGTGAATTTGTCTATTAATCAATATCATAAAATAAAAGAAGGTGATGCCAGCAGTGCGGTCACTTTGTCTGGTCAGCAAAATCCTTCAGATTATTTCTTGGGGCAAAACTATCCTAATCCATTTAATAGCTCAACCCAAATAAAATACCGTTTGCCCAAGGCTGGTTTGGTGGCGCTGAAAATTTATAACCTTCAGGGACAGTTGATTCAGACGCTGGCAGAAGAAATTCGGCAAGCTGGCGAGTACGTAGTTAATTGGAACGGCAATTCTAAAAATGGATTAGCAGTTGCTTCTGGTGTTTATTTTTATTGTCTGGAAGCAGATCGACAAATTGAAATGAAGAAATTGCTTTATCTGCCGTAAGCAGATGAATGGATTAGAACAGCCATTACAGCAGAATTTTGGAGAAAAGTTAATGCTTGAGCTAGTAAATCGGCCGGTGAATTTTGGCAAAAATTTTGAAGCTGAGGTGAATTTAAACCAACCGGTGGCGCGGTATAAAAATAACCCCATAATAACAGCGAGCCTGGTTAATGAGAATTGGCTTAATCCTGCTCATCAGGTGAAAACAGTTCACAACGCCGGTGTGACAACTCTGAACGGTGAGACGATAATGCTGTTTCGTTCGCATCTGCGCTGTGGCAAAAGCGTATTGGGTTTGGCACGGAGCACTGACGGAATAACCAATTGGCGAATGGCTGCTCACCCTGCTTTAGTAGCAGCGACGGAACATGATTTTTTTGCTAAAGGAACAGATGTTAAAACACTTATTGAAAATGAAGCCGGAGGCTTGGAAGACCCCCGGATTACGAAATTTGGCGAGGAGTATGCCATTACCTACAGCGCCTATCACGCTATGGTTGAGGATCGCGTGCGCGTTTCGCTCATCACGACGAAAGACTTCCAAAAGTTCACGCGGCATGGCCCGGTGCTCGATTGCGACCTGCGGAATGTGGTTATTTTCCCTGAAAAAATCAACGGCCGCTTTGTTGCTCTGTTTAGGCCCAATGACGTAACGGCGGGAGAAACCGGCGGCAAATATACTCAAGTTCGGATCGGTTACAGTGAAAATTGGAAGAGCAACCAGTGGAATCTTTCTGATAAACCAATTATGCAAACGGGCCATGGTCCCAGTGCTTTCTCCAATAAAATTGGTCCGTGCGCTCCGCCGATAAAAACAGAAAAGGGTTGGCTCAATATTTTTCATGGTGTCAGGACAACGATGGACGGCAATCCCTATGTGCTGGGCGTGGCACTTCATGATCTGTCAGATCCGAGCCGGGTCCGCATGTCCAGTATCCCCATTTTATTTCCGTCTCGCGCTGATTGTCGTCTGCCCGAAGAGAATTATATCCATGTGCCCAATGTTGTTTTTTGCTGCGGCGCTGTAGGTCGGGAAGATGGTTCCATTCTCATCTACTATGGCGGCAATGACACAGTGATGAATGTTGGCATCACGCATCAGGATGTGCTG
>CAZNDR010000467.1:0-3882 GCA_964571835.1 uncultured Cytophagia bacterium
TTGGTGTACTTAGTGAGAATGCTGTGTTCTTTAACATTAATGGAGGGCTACCTTGTTGAATAGAAAAATGTATTGGCTAATTATAACTTCTCTTGTCCTGCTGGCAAGTGCAACCTGGGCTAGCGTGACCGGCAAAATCAGTGGTGCGGTAAGAGATGCTGAATCTGGCGATCCACTGCCCGGAGCTAACGTCATCATCGAGGGAACGACCATGGGCGCTTCCAGTAGCCTCGATGGGACTTATTTCATTATCAATATTCCCCCCGGCATTTACAGCGTCAAAGCAAATATGATCGGCTACAAATCGATTATCCAGCGGGACGTGCTGGTCAAAGTGGGCTTGACCACCGAGGTAAATTTTAATTTGTCAACCACAGTGCTGGAATTGGGCGAAACGGTGGAAGTCATTGCCGAGCGTCCGATTGTCCAAAAAGATGTCACCTCAGGACGAGCCATTGTCACCTCCGAAGAGATCAAAGAGATGCCGGTAGAATCTTTTCGGGGCGTGCTTTCTACCAAAGCCGGAGTTACGCTGGATGCTGATGGCGCCATGCATATCCGGGGCGGTCGGGCGAACGAAATTTCTTACATGATTGATGGCATTGCCATCTCCAATCCCTTCTGGGGCGGCTTGGCCGTCGAAGTCGAAAATACGGCGATTCAGGAGCTACAAGTCGTTAGCGGCACCTTTAATGCTGAATATGGTCAGGCGATGTCGGGCATTGTCAATATTGTAACTAAAGAGGGCGGCCCCACGTATCACGGCAATCTTTCTCTGTATTGTGGCGATCGAATCAGCGACCGCAAAAATATTTTTCTCAACATCGAGGAAATTAATCCGCTGAGCCAATACAATTTCGATGGCAGTCTGGATGGTCCGGTCCCATTCTTGAATGACAAAATGACCTTTTTTGCATCAGCCCGTTATTATAATGAAAAGGGTTTCCTTTATGGCAAGCGAGAACATAATCCAGGAGACGCGCTGTTTGTTGATCCAGCTACGGCTGAAGTGCTATCAAAAACGCCCTATAATGATGGTCGGTTGTATTTTCTGGAAACCTATACCGATCGTAATGGTAATGGTCAGCACGATGTGGCGGAACCATACACAGATCGCAATGGCAACGGCAAATACGATCCGGGAGAAGATTTCGACGATGTAGATGAAAATGGTTTTTACAGCGATACCGAGCCACTGAATGACTGGAATGGCAATGGCGTGTGGGATAATGGTTTCAGCGGCGACAATAAGCTGGTCCCCATGAACCCGTATCGCCGGTTTTCCGGTCAAGCAAAATTAACTTATCATTTTTCTCCCAGCATTGTCATGCGCTATTCTTTGCTGCATGACCAAGATAAAAGCAAAAGTTACAGCCATCTGTACAAATATAATCCTGACGGCATTCCTACCAGCTATTCCTGGTCAATATCTCATAAAATTGACCTGACGCATCAACTTTCTAAAAATACGTTTTATGAAATAAAAGTCGCCCGTTATGAAGATGATTTCAAGCAATATCTTTATCAAGATTGGCAGGATTCGAGATATTTGCCCAATGTATTATTATCAAGCACGCCAGGAAATGAATTTTACGGCGGCGGCATGAACATGAACCATACTTATCGCAATTCAATTACCAGTGTTCTTCGGTTCGATTTAACCAACCAGCTGAATAAGACCCATCAATTCAAACTTGGTTTTGAAGGAAGATATTACGATCTTTTCTATCATTCCTTTGCTATTAACATAAGCGAAACTTATGGCTGGATTCCCACTATCCACACGCCTGAGACCAGTACTGGCAATGATCAATACAACCGATATCCGAGAGAGTTTTCTGCTTATATTCAGGATAAAATCGAATTAAAAGACATGATCGTAAACGTTGGTTTGAGGTATGATTATTTTAATTCTGCCTGGAAGGTGGCAGCGGATAACAAAGATCGTCTGTTAGTGGCTGGAAAAAGAGAGTCCCTCAATGATTTGAAATTGAAAGACGCCACAGCCAAACAACAGCTCAGTCCGCGATTAGGCATTGCCTATCCGATTACCGACCGAGGGACAATTCACTTTTCTTACGGCCATTTTTTCCAGATACCGCCGTTTGCCTATCTTTATTCCAATCCAGAATTTGAAGTGATCAGCGGACGATTCAATTCAGTGCTGGGAAACGCTGATCTCAAAGCACAGCAGACGGTCATTTATGAAATCGGTTTGCAGCAGCAACTGGCCGATGACATCGGCATCGAAGCCATTGCTTTTTATAAGGACATCAAAGATTGGCTGGGCACTGAGGTCTTTGAACTATATACGCGCGGCGATTATTACAACCGTTACGCCACCATCGATTTTGGAAATGTTAAAGGCTTTACCCTGGCAGTGGAGAAAAGACGATCTGGCTATCTTTCAGGATCCATTGATTATACCTATTCCGTGGCTGAAGGGAATTCATCTGATCCGCTTTCTAAATTTTATGATTTACAAACAACGCCTCCGGTGGAAACTGAAAAACGGGTAGTGCCTCTGGATTGGGACCAGACTCACACGCTCAATTTGAATCTCACCGTGAGCAAACCACGTGATTGGGGAGTTAGCATCATTGGAAAACTCGGCTCGGGTCTACCGTACACGCCGACCACAGCAGCCATTCGTATCGATGCCGAAAATAGTGAACGAAAACCCTCTCAGATTACCTTTGATCTGCATGCGTATAAAGATTTCTATTTTGCTAAAGATGTGCATGCTTCATTATTCTTAAAAATATACAATCTGTTTGACAAATTAAACGAAGAGATTGTTTATACCGATACAGGAAGGTCGACCTATGCTTTGTATCCAAACACTGATCATGGTGATGAATTCGGCAGGCATTATTTGAAGGATTATTTGACGCGTCCTAATTATTACTCTGGCCCTCGATCAGTCAGATTGGGTTTATCATTGGGATTCTGATGCAGAAGAACTTACAACGCAAAACTTTTTCTCAAAGGTAAATAGAAAAAATCAGGAGAAAATATTTCATGGATTTTAAAAAAATAATGTCCAACTTCTTAATTATATTTCTAATCATTTTCTGTGGTGAAGGACTTAGCCAACCGGAGCCATTGAACCATCCCAAAAAATCCGATCCGCCCGAAGTCTGGCAGCAGTGGCGCGCCAAGAAGGCAGTGCTGCGAAAGCAATTGTTGGGTGATCATGATTGGCGCAAAGAGGGAATCCATGATGGTAACCAGGTTTCGACTGTATTTTATAATTATGGCACCATCGGGCAACCAGGCAATACAGCCTCATTGGTCTGGCCAAAAGGCATTGGTCATGATTATGGCTACGAATTTGGTGTTTTGCTGGCTTCGGAGGTAATGGATACTGCTGGTGTGGTCAGAAAAATTATTTCTGAGGGATTGGATGAGGGAGGCGATACGTCGCCTTCGGGATTGCCATGGGGATTTGAACCGTTAGATGGCTACGCCCGTTATGAACAGCCTTACATTGCCATGAGCGATGATAAATCGACCTGGCCATCAAGTTGGCCCAACCGTCCAGCAAATTGGGCTGGCCATTGGAACGCGGAGTATGGTCTGGATATCAAAACCGCCGACCAGGAAAGCTATTATGTGATGGATGATGCAGCCAATGCTGAATTTGCTTATTGGCCTAATCCTTTAGCTGAGCCCGACCGCCGCGGGCTGGGTTTTGAAGTCGAGGCGCGCGGCTATCAATGGCATCAGACCTTGGCTCAGGATTGCATCTTTTTTATTTATAATGTCAAAAATATAGGCGTCGATACATTAAGGAAAGTTTATCTCGGCATGTACGGCGATCCGCACATTGGTGGCGCTAGCGATTATAGCGACGATGACGGCTCCTGGGATACTTTGTAT
>CAZNDR010000468.1:0-3878 GCA_964571835.1 uncultured Cytophagia bacterium
CTTATAATAAACGAATTAAAAAAATTTGATTTGCTGACTCACCCAGTCTCAAATGGCATTCAAATGATCTTATCCGCCTCTAACTCAAATCCGTTTTGGATTGACGGCACACTATTCAGTTTATTAAACTTTGAGGAGTGGTCATGAGCCTTTTAGATTATGGTATAGTGGTTGCTTATCTTATCTTTATGGTATTATTAGGATTTTTGCTGCAAAAGAAAGCTTCGGCAAGAATCGACTCTTTTTTTCTTGGCGATCGTCGCCTTCCCTGGTGGGCACTTGGAGCATCAGGGATGGCGTCGAATTTAGATGTGAGCGGTACCATGATTAATACGGCTTGGGTGTTCGCTATCGGCATGGCGGGGATGTTCATTGAGATTCGCGGTGGTGTTACTTTAATCATGGCCTTTCTAATGATTTTTATGGGCAAATGGAACCGCCGTGCGCCGGTAATGACCATGGCCGAATGGATGCGTTTCCGCTTCGGTCCGAGCCGGCAGGGTGATATAGCTCGGCTCATGGCAGCTATTTCCTCCATTATCACTACCATGGCTATGATCACCTATTTTGCAGTCGGCTCTGGAAAATTCATTGGCGAATTTCTAGGCCTACCGGCTTTTGGGGGGCTGTCCTCGGAGTTTTGGGCGAGCATCTTGATGATCGTGCTATCGGTTATTTATTCTGTCGCCAGCGGATTGTACGGTGTCGTCTGGACTGATGTGGTGCAGGGAGTGCTCATTTTTGTTGCCATCGTGTATGTGGCTGTGTTAGCGCTGGGCAAGACCATCCCCGAGGTATTTTCTGTTTCCGTACCACTAATGAATGGCGGATTCCAGTCCGTTACGATGACCAAAGAAGCCTGGACGAATGTACTCCCGGCTTGGAAATTGAATTTTCCTGCCGACTCCATATACTCCATTTATAACTTTTTCGGCGTAGCAATAATTTTTTATTTAATGAAGGTCACCATCGAAGGAAGTGGCGGCACTGGCGGCTATATGATTCAGCGCTATTTTGCTGCTAAAAACGATCGTGAAGCTGGCTTGCTTTCGTTGTTCTGGATTTTCCTGCTCTCCTTTCGTTGGATGTTTATCGCTGCTGTCGCTTTCTTGGCTATTGCTTACAGCCAGATGCATCACGTCATTGCCGATCCAGAAATGGTGATCCCAGTCGTCATCAATGAGTCGGCTGCAGTTGGCATGAAGGGACTGTTAGTGACCGCGCTGATGGCAGCGGCAATGTCTACCTTCGCCCCGACAGTTAATGCCGGCGCCGCCTACTGGGTGAAAGATATTTATCAAGCCTTCCTTAATCCTCGCGCCTCACAAAAAAAATTAATTTTTCAAAGCCGTCTGTCTTCGGTGCTCATCGTCGTTGTTGGTTTGGCGTTTAGTTTGGCAATTAAAAATATCAATGAAATCTGGGGCTGGATCACCATGAGTATTGGTGCGGGGATGCTCATTCCAACTCTGGTGCGCTGGTATTGGTGGCGAGTGAACGGTTACGGTTATGCTATTGGCATGGCAGCTGGCATGATGGCGGCAATTATTCAGCGGGTTACCTTCCCGTTTGTTCCAGAATACATCGCCTTCAGTTTTGCTACTTTGGTTTCTTTGTTGGGAACAATTGCTGGCACATATTTCACAAAGCCAACCGACGAATCCGTTTTGTTTGAATTTTACAAAACGACTCGTCCCTTTGGATTTTGGTCACGAATAAGAAATAAAGTTCCCTTGCACCTTCTGGAAAAAGTAAATAAAGAAAATCGGCGCGACATTTTTTCGACCTTTTTAGCGGTACCCTGGCAGCTTGCTTTGTTCATGTTATGGATGGTGCTAATCGTGCGCCGTTGGGATTGGTTTGCGATTTTGTTAGCCGCGCTGATTTTATTGAGCACAGCCTTATACTTTACCTGGTTCAGGCATTTATCGACTGAAGTTAAATTGGACAGTACAAAGGAAAACTAAATTGGTGGATAGTTGCTTGATAATTTATTGATTGCTGGCATCAGGCAACGAAAGGGATCTACCAGTAAAAATGGTAATAATTTCATTTATGACCTTTAAATGCAGCTAAGGATCCTGGCTGTTTGCAATAAAAAGCAAATACAAAGTATTAAAAAATCTCCCCGCTTTTGTCTTTGACTTTTTGATGCTTTTGACATCTTATAATGTGGGAGCATGATTCACATAAGTTAAGAAAGGAAAATTACAATGAAGCACAATCACCTAACAACAATGCTTTTTGTTGAGAAACAAAAATTTACTCAACCATGGATTTGGGCATTTGTATTCATTGCCACAGTGCTGATGTGGTGTGCGTTTATTGTACAAATTTTTTTCCATATTCAATTTGGCAACAATCCCATGCCCGATATTTTGCTATTGATTTTTTGGCTATTTTTTGGGCTTGGTCTGCCAGTACTTTTTTATTCCACTAATCTGACGGTTGAAGTGCGGCAAGATGGCATTTTCTATCGTTTTTTCCCCTTCCAGCGATCCTTCAAGAAAATCACCATTCGACAATTGAAAAACTATCAAGTAACCACCTGCCGGCCAATTCGAGATTATGGTGGCTGGGGTATTCGTTATACGCTCAAAGGAAATAAAGCCTATATTATCAAAGGTAATACTGGTGTCAAGTTGGAATTTTTTAGCGGCAAACATGTATTCATCGGTTCGCAGCGACCAGAAGAAATGTTTCAGGCGATTAAACGAATTGGCTAACATCCTCGTGGCAAGGGATCTTTTGCAAAAGGAACAGACATGAAACTGTACACGAAAATTTCTATTGGGCTGGCGACAGGAGTTGTTTTTGGTTTAATTTTAGGACCCCGAGCCTTGTGGATTGAGCCTGTCGGCAAAGCCTTCATTCGGTTAATTACCATGGTGGTTGTGCCACTGGTGTTCGCTTCGTTAGCGGTAGGAACCGCTAGTTTGGGCAGCATTCAGCGGCTGGGGCGGATTGGCATCAAAACGATCAGCTACTACATGATGACCACGGCACTGGCGGTTACCATTGGCTTACTGATAGCCAACATTGCTCAGCCAGGCGCTGGACTGGAAGAGACAGTTAAAGCAAAACTATTCCATGATTATCAACAAGCATCTTCAGACCAATTAGCAAAAGCTATGGCACAAAAGCCCAAGGTGATCGAATTAATTTTGCAAATGATTCCAACCAACCCCTTGCGGGCGATGGCTGACGGTGACATGCTGGCTATCATTTTTTTCAGTTTGGCGCTGGGGATTGCCCTGACCTATTTGCCTTCATCCCGCCGTTTACCGGTTATTTCATTTCTCGACGGACTGAACGAGGCGATTATTCAAATGGTGCATTTGATAATGAAAGCTGCTCCCTATGGCGTGTTCGCATTGATGGCTGCGGTGACCGGCCGATTTGGCTACACTATTTTATTTACGTTAATAAAATATGCGCTGATAGTGCTGGGCGGTCTGGGTATTCATTTGTTTGGGACTTATGGTTTGTTAGTGCGGACATTGGGCGGATTGAGCCCGCTGCGATTTTTCAAAGGTATGCGTGCTGCGCAACTGGTCGCCTTCAGCACCAGTTCCAGCAACGCCACTTTGCCGGTAAACATGAAATGCTGTCAGGAAAATTTAAACGTTCCTCAGCAAATTACCAGCTTTGTGCTTCCCTTGGGCGCCACGATTAATATGGACGGCACAGCGTTGTATCAGGGCGTGGCAGCGGTATTTATTGCCCAGGTGTACGGCATCCCACTGACTTTTGTCGATCAATTATTGATTGTCCTGACTGCCACGCTGGCATCGGTCGGCGCAGCAGGTGTTCCCAGTGCTAGCATCATTACCCTCACGCTGGTCCTGCAGACTATCGGCATCCCAGTTGAAGGCATC
>CAZNDR010000469.1:0-3871 GCA_964571835.1 uncultured Cytophagia bacterium
TGTTTAAAATATGTTGTCCCAGCTCGCGATTATATTTGTCGATCAAAATTAATAGTGACTCGTTGGTGTTCATTCCCAAATAAGAGCCAATAATCTTGTTGATCGCTTTTTCTAATTGCTTCATAAATTTTTCTAATTTTAAAAATACCTCTCTAAAGGCAAGACAATATCTTGGAATTTTTTTTGAGCAACATTGTTTTCGCAGCTATTAACATGACCAAAATTAACCGCACAAGCTGGTTAATATCGCCAACTTTTTCTATTGGCTATGCAAGGCCCCAATATTTCTGCTAATATGATTCCCTGTCTAACCTCGTCTGACGAGGCCAGATTGATGCTGTAATCTGTAACCTCGTGTGCTGACAATTCTGTCTTGTTAGGTTGGGGAAATTTATTGAGAGCCGGTGCAGATTCATTCCATTCTTTTGTTGCTTTCGCCGCTGGTTTTGTCGGGGCAACTTTACCTGTTGGCACAATCTCCTCTGGCATGGTTTCAAAACTGGCAATCTCCGTCTTAAAAGTTCCTTCATCAAGCCAAGATGGCTGCCACAAGCTGGGTCTCGGCTTGTCGGCTGGAGCAGGTGATTTTTTTGTCTGAGCTTCTCTGCTCTGTCGAAATAGTTTGCTTAAGAATGAAATAATAGCAGCGATGATAATAAAAATGGTGAACAGATCGTCCATATAAATCGCCTATTTTTTGGGGCTTTTCTCAGGCGCAGCGATGGCGTCTCTCATTTTTGTGTCCGCCTGAATATTTTTCATGCTGTAATAATCCATAATACCAAGATTGCCATCGCGGAAAGCCTGAGCCATCGCCTTGGGGACCTCGGCTTCCGCTTCGACAACTCGAGACTGCATTTCAACCACCAGGGCTTTCATTTCCTGTTCCTTTGCCACCGCCATCGCCCGTCGTTCTTCAGCTTTGGCTTGCGCGATTCGTTTGTCCGCTTCAGCCTGATCGGTTTGCAGTTTTGCCCCAATATTCTCACCAACATCCACATCTGCAATATCAATGGACAAAATTTCAAAGGCAGTTCCGGCATCCAATCCTTTAGCTAAAACGGTCTTGGAAATTCTATCCGGATTTTCGAGAACATCTTTATGAGCCGCAGATGAGCCAATAGTGGTCACGATGCCTTCTCCAACGCGGGCGATAATGGTTTCCTCTCCAGCGCCGCCGACTAACCGGTCGATATTCGCCCGAACTGTCACTCGCGCTGTAGCTTTTAATTGAATACCATCTTTGGCAATGGCTGAAACCAGTGGCGTTTCGATAACCTTGGGATTGACGCTCACTTTAACTGCTTCAAAAACATCGCGTCCTGCCAGATCAATCGCGGTAGCGCGCTCGAAGGAAAGATTGATATTCGCCTTATCCGCCGAAATGAGTGCATTCACAACACGATGAACGTTGCCGCCAGCTAAATAATGCGCTTCTAATTTATTGATATCGACCGGAATGCCGGCTTTGGTAGCACTGATCATGGGACGAACAATAAGCGCTGGTGGAACTTTTCGCAAGCGCATGCCCACCAGATCGCGGAGAATTTTGACTTTTACTCCGGAAAAATATGCTGTAATCCAAAGGCCAACAGGTACAAAATAAGTGAACAATGACAAGAAAATTATGCCTCCGATGACAATTAACACAACTAAGGCTGTGGCAGTCATGATTTTTGCTCCTATGAAAGTTAATAATTTATAATTAAATTTGTTTTTTTATCAAAGATTATCCTGAAGTTCTCGCACTACAACACGATTACCTTCTACCTTGATCACTTCAATTGGTCGATCTTTTTCAATCAGATTTCCTTCTGCCATCACATCAATTTTTTCATCATTTATTAAAGCAATTCCAGCCGGTCGCAATTTGGTAATGGCAAAACCTTGCTTGCCCAAAAGCGAGGTTAAATTTTCAGTGGAAACATGAAATCCAGCATCTTTTTTTTCTGCAGTATCTAAAACGATGCCATGCCAGGTTTTTGATTTTACTACCAAACGAGCCAGAAAAACCGCTAGCACTAATGAAAAAATTAATATAAAATTGGCAATGCGAGTGTCCAATTTTGTGTAACTTAAAATAATGCCCAGTACTATCATGACAAATCCAAAAATACCAAAAATATTAAAGCCGGGAACAAGAAAAATTTCGATGAGAACTAAAATAAATCCGATGATAATCAGTCCGCTGATAATAAGTTCTAATGGCATTGTTATTCCTGTTAAGTATTCGATCTTTTTTCGTTGAGTGCTTTTGGACTACAAAATTCTATCAATTAGTTAAGTGGAATAGCGGGCAGCCGCTGCAAAGATTTATGCGCTGAATTACGCATTATCCTGATAGACTCCAACGCTGTTACAGTTAAGATTGGTTCAGCTTTTTTTCTGCCCTTTGGCACGCGATAATACAATCAGAGTGTTTGTTTATACCTTGTTAAGGACATTCTGTACAATCGATTAATAAATTATTTTCTTGTTATCTTGAAATATGTGCCGGCTAAAATAACTCAAACAACTTTTCTCACCAGAATTTTATACCCTTCGACCTTCACTACTTTAATTGGTGAGTCTTTTTCGATAAACTCACCTTCTGCGACGACATCCAATCTTTTGTGGTCGAAAATTCCGATGCCAGCCGGACGTAACGTCGAAATCGCTTTTCCGGTCTGCCCTAAATATTGTGCGTAATCTTCAGGGGAGGACCGAAAACCATCTTGTGTCTTCTCTTCGGTTTCCAAAATGAGTTTCCGAAAGGCCTTGGATTTGGGCAAAAATTTAACAACTGGCAACACTAAAACAAAGGCTAAAATCATGGAGATTCCCACCAGTGTAATGGCATTCAATATTTCAGAAAAATCGACTTTGCCCACCTGACCGACCAGGCTCAGCACAAAACTCGTTAGCACCAGCAGAATGCCAGCTATGCCAGCAAAGCCAAAACCGGGAATAACAAAAGTTTCCAGCAGCAATAGCGCAACGCCGGCGAAAAAAAATAAAATTTCCGTCCACTGTGCTAGGTTGACCAAATAATGGCTGCCGAAAAATAGCGCCAGCGCGATCAATGATAGTGTGCCGCCAATGCCCCAACCAGGAGTTCGTATTTCAAAAATTAAGCCTAACATGCCAAGAGTCAACAGCAACGAGCTGATGATGGGATTGGTGAGAAAATAAACCAACTGCTCAGACCAACTAATTGTGGTGCGAGTAATACCCTTTGGATTAAGTTGCAGTTGAGTCACCAGCTCAGCCATGTTTTCTGTCATACCATCAGCTATCTTATATTTGACCGCTTCTTCAGCGGTGAGCGTGAGCAATTTGCCTTTTTCAATCAAGCCAGAAATTTCAATGTCTTCATCGACCATGGCTTCAACGATATCCACTGGCCGGTTATTGCGCTGGGCAATGGAGCGCATTACTGACCGCAGGTAAGAGACCATCTTTTCGGATGCCTTTTTGCCGGATTGATCAACCGGCGTAACTGCGCCGATTGAGCTGCCGGGCGCCATATAAATTTTTTGGCAGGATAAAGAAATGAGCGCTCCGGCAGAAGCAGCCTCGCGATTAACGAAAGCAATCATGGGCATTTCAGCTTCAAAAATGGCATCCCGTATTTGCAGCGCTGCATCCACTCTGCCGCCAGGTGTGTTGATTTCGAGTATCACAGCGCCGGCTTTTTTCTCGTTGGCAATTTTTACTATTCGCTCAATATAATTTGGCAGCCCTAAATTTATTTCCCCTTCAACTTTAATCACATAGCTGGACGTAGAATCAACAGTGGCGTAAAGAAAGTTTGCCAAAACAGCAGCGAAGCATTGGATAAAAATAAATATTCTTTTCATACTTTTTTTAGCTTTGAATTGTTAAATAGACT
>CAZNDR010000470.1:0-3854 GCA_964571835.1 uncultured Cytophagia bacterium
ATATTATCCCGAGCAGAAAAATTTCCAATTTATATTTATGCTATTGACATTTGCAAAAATTGTTGTATATTCCAGACAGGAAATTTTCCTCCACAGACGATTAAACTAATTTATATGTTCGGCATCGAGAGCTATTTATTTCCGGGAATAGTGCTTGGACTGAGCGCTGGTATTTCGCCTGGTCCATTATTGGCTTTGGTCATTTCGGAAACGCTGCAGCATCACGCTAAAGAAGGCATCAAAGTGGCAATGGCGCCTCTGATAACCGATGCGCCGATCATTCTGATTTCTCTCTTTTTTATTTCCACTTTGAATAAGTCAAGCTTACTTTTGGCGATTTTTTCTTTTTCGGGAGCATTGTTTTTGTTTTATCTCGGCGGACAAAATCTTCGCTTTAGCGGATTCATTTTGCCTGAGGAAAGGAGAAAACCGCAATCGCTTTTCAAAGGCATTTTCGCTAATCTGCTCAATCCCAATCCCTACCTTTTTTGGTTAACGATTGGCGCACCGCTGGTCATCAAAGGCTATCGGACGAACATTGTTTTCCCTTTTTTTTATTTATTCGGATTTTACTTCTGTCTTGTCGGCTCGAAAATTGTCGTGGCTCTGCTGGTGGCGAAATCAAAAAATTTTATCAGAAGTCGATTTTATATTTTTGTAAATAAAATATTGGGGCTCATATTAATTATTTTTGCCCTGCTTTTTGTGAAAACAGGTATGAAATATCTGAAGCTGATCTGAGACGCTTTTATCAAAAAATTATATTTCTTCATTCGATCTAAGAAACAGGAGCAGACCACTATGTCACAGAGGTGCAAATTATTTATCATTTTTTTCTTTGCACTAGTAATCATGGATTGTTCGGATAAGCCATTTCCATTTCCCGAAAAATATGATCCCGCGCGCGATCCTTTTGCTGACGTGAGTGCGGCAGTGAACATTGCTCAAAAGTCAGGTCAGCGTATCCTTTTAAAAGTCGGAGGTGATTGGTGCATCTGGTGCCATCGGCTTGACGATTTTATCAAAGCCAATCCAGAAATTGATCGCTTTTTGCAGGAAAAATTTATCATGCTAAAAATTAATTTTAGTCAGGAAAACAAAAATGAACAATTTCTCAGCCAATATCCTAAAATTCCTGGCTATCCCCATTTGTTTGTTTTAGAAAAGAATGGCTCATTTTTGCATTCACAGGATACCGGCGTTTTAGAATCAGGAAAAAGTTATGCGGCTGAGAAAATTATGGAATTTCTGCGTCAATGGGCGCCGGGTAATTAGTTTTAAAAGCAAGGGCTTACTTTTGCCTGTGCCTAAAAGATTAGACTTTTCTTGCCACAGCATTTCGCTTTTTTTCCGTTTCAAGTCAAATACCGCAATGTCTAAAAGCAAAATTGTTCGATAAAAAATAGGCTACAAAAACGAGGGAACCATGAAAATTAACATGTTCAGCAATCTGAAAGGAGACATCTTTGGCGGATTGTCCGCTTCGATCATCGCGCTGCCATTGGCGCTGGCTTTTGGCATCGTGGCTTTTGCGCCTTTGGGACCAGCCTTCGCCAGTCAAGGCGCCTTAGCCTGTCTTTACGGCGTCATTTTCACTTGTTTTTTTTCTTCGCTTTTTGGAGGCACTCCGACACGAATTACCGGCCCTACTGGCCCAATGAGCGTTATGATTGCTACAATTATTATCGCTCATTTACAGGCACGAAATATCCAGACTATCGTTGCCGGCGATGAACTCAATACAATTTTAGCCCTGGTTTTTCTTACTGTTTTATTCGGCGGTTTGGTACAAATTATTTTGGGTTTCAGCGGTGGCGGCAAGTTGATCAAATACATTCCTTATCCAGTCATGGCTGGCTTTATGAATGGTGTAGCTATGATCATTTTTTTCAGTCAGGTCAAGCCATTTTTAGGCTTGAGCAGCAGTCAACAGGTGATCGACATTTTTACCGGTGCCGCCTCGCCTTCTTGGATAACCATAGTTGTCGCCTCGGCGACAATTTTGGCGGTCATTTTTGGTCCAAAATTGATCAAGGGTGCGCCCGGTTCGCTTTTAGGCCTAATAGCTGGATTAGCCTGCTTCTTTCTCATCGGTTGGATGGGGCGACCTGAGCTCTTGGTTAGTCAAGGGAATCCACTGGTCATTGGCCATATTCCTACTGCCATTCCCAAACCACATATGGCAGGCAATTTTTTTGCTATGCTCGGTGGGCTGGACAAATCAGCCTGGCTGGCCATTTTTATTCCCGCTATAACTTTGGGCATGTTAGGAGCAATTGATACATTATTGACTTGTCTGGTGGCTGACGTGGTTACGAAGACCAGACACAATAGCAGTCAGGAGCTTATCGGGCAAGGCATCGGCAACATGATCGCCTCTTTTTTTGGCGGATTGCCCGGCGCCGGTTGCACCGTGAGAACCCTAGCTAACATTCAAAATGGCGGCAAAACAAGACTGTCAGGCATGGTGTCTGGACTGGCTGTATTCTTGATCTTGATGTTGTTTGGCCAATATGCCAGTATTATTCCCTACTCGGTGCTAGCGGGCATATTAATGGTGGCTGCCTGCCGCATGGCCGAAACGTCAAGTTTTCGTTTAATCAGACAGAAATCGACCTGGCGAGATATGACCATTATTTTGCTGGTGGCAGCGGTCACTCTGCTGTGGGATTTAATGGTGGCTGTCGGCATCGGCGTTTTCATTACCATGATGCTATTTATTCGCGATCAGATTACTCATTCGGTTATCAAAAATAAATTTTTGGGCGATCTGGTGCATTCCAAAAAAGTGCGCAGCTTCGATGAAATGGCTCATCTCGAAGCTCAGGGTGCGAGAATCGTCGTTTATCAATTAGAAGGCTCGATATTTTTTGGTACCGCAGACGGATTGATGAAAGAAATTGAAAAAGAAAGCAACGAGCGGCAATTCATTATTTTAGATTTCAAACGGGTGTCAGAAATTGATTTGACTGGCGCCCAGATTTTGGGTCAACTGAATGACCAATTAGTGCAACAGAAAAAATCCCTGGTGCTTAGTTATATTGAACCGATCAATGATTACGAGCACCATCGTCTTTCTGCTTTTCTCAACGATGTAAAAATTCTGGAAAAGATCGGTGAAGACAGGCTTTTTCATGACACAGACCGGGCTTTGGAATGGGCGGAAAACCGTCTGCTGGAAAATGATGGCCTCATAACTTCCTTAGCTGAACGGCGGGTGGAAATCAAAAAGATGAAAATTTTTCAATATTTGAGTGACAATGAAATCGATAAAATTTCTTCACTGCTGACCCAACAAAGCTACAAAGCTGACGACATTATTTTCCATGAGGGTGATGAGGGCGATACCATGTATCTGGTTTCCCGAGGCTGTGTGAGTATATTATTTGAGCTGAAACAGGGAAAGCGAAGAAAACGAGTAGCGTCTTTTGGCGAGGGCGTCTTTTTTGGCGATATGGCACTTCTGGAAGAAAAGCCGCGATCTGCCTCTGCTATCGCTGATCAAGATACCGAGCTTTTTGCCCTGACCAGAAAAGATTATCTCCAGCTGCTGGAAGCTGAACCACAAATTGCCTCGAAAATTCAACTGGGAATTGCCAAGGAGTTGTCGGCTCGTCTACGGTCAACTTCAGAAGAGTTACGGGCACTGGAGATGTAAAGAATAAATATTGCCATTAATTTCAACCCTGCGGTAGATTTGACCGCAAGCTAATTTCAATGGCAAATCGCGGCAGTGAGTGATTAGTTTTTTCTTGACTTTGAAAATTATAAGTATGCCTAAAATTCTCAATTGAAATAAAATTTCACTAATAAATTTTTATGAAATAGTCCATTTGGGCATTTGAATTAACAGG
>CAZNDR010000471.1:0-3854 GCA_964571835.1 uncultured Cytophagia bacterium
ATCCAGTAGCATCACAGTAGTCTTTATCCCTTTCTTATACCATAATGCAAAACACTGGGTCGTAGAGTTCCAATGGTAAAAAATTTAGCCTCTGAAATAGAGATAAATAGCAACAATAATTACTAATACAATTAGCGAGGCAAGCATTTCTTTCATATTCCAACTGGCGCGTGATTCTTTTCGATCTTCTGAACTCAGCGTGCCGTAGGTGATGCCTTTGATTTTTCCATAATCAGGTGCTTCAGTCAGATAGCTCACCAGCACCATGACAATAGCGCAGACGATAAAAATCAACAGGCTGTAATACTGGAAAAAGATATTGTTGATGACCCAGAAAAATGAGCCTTGTTCATAAGCAAAGCCGCTGACTAATTTAACGGGTGTATCGACAAACAATCTGAACAAGCCCATCAAAAACCCAACGCCCAGCGTGGTCAGCGCGCCTTTGGCATTTAATCGCTTCATAAAAACGCCGAAGAAAAAAACAACAAAAATTGGTGGCGCTAAATAGGCTTGCACGCCCTGCAAATAATCATACAGTCCTTTTCCGCCGCGAATAACGGGAATCCAAAATAAACCGATCAATACCATGGCACTGGTTGCTACGCGCCCCATCCACACAAGTTGATGCTGAGTTGCTTTTGGTTTGAATTTTGAATAAAAATCCATAGTAAACAAAGTTGATGAGGCGTTAAATACTCCTGATAGCGAGCTCATTAGCGCGGCTAACAGACCAGCCACAACAATTCCCCTAATGCCGACCGGCAATACGTGAGCGACCAACAATGGAAATGCTTGTTGCGCCTGATTGCGCAGCAATTGTCCGTTGGCGTCAAAAAGCACGTTATGAATTTCGGCGATCCGACCACTTTTCGCCAGCGCAAACGTAATCATGCCGGGAATGATAAAAATAAATACTGGCAACAATTTCAAATAAGAGGCGAATATAGAACCACGCCGCGCCTGGCGTTCATTCGGTGCTCCTAACGCCCGCTGGACAATGTATTGATCCGTGCACCAGTACCACATGCCAATGATAGGTGCGCAAAACAGCATGCCCAGCCAGGGATAATTATCGTTAAAATACCAAGCCATTTTTCCAGCCTCTTTTACCGGAGCCCATGTGCCATCGAGTCCGGCAGGCACTAACGGTTTCCACAGATTAAACATCTCCGAGCCTAGAATTGCTCTTAACTCACTCCAGCCGCCTAAGGCGTGTAAGCCAAATATAGTGACTAAAACCGAACCAAAAATGAGCACAATGGTTTGTAATGCTTCTGTATAGGCGACAGCTCTCAATCCACCAATAATGGTATAAATACCTGTCAGCATGATAACCAAAATTGAGCCAATCCAGAAACTATCCATGCCAAGAAAGTGCATCTCTGGCAGCAAGACGCTAAATACAATACCGCCAGCAAAAATGCCCACAGCTATTTTTGTTAACACATAAGCCACCAAAGAGATGATCGACAATACCCAACGTGCGGTCGGAGAAAATCTTTTTTCTAAAAACTCGGGCATGGTGAAAACTTTTGAGCGCATGTAAAACGGAACCATCACCCACCCCAACACTAAAATACACCAGGCATGAAGCTCATAGTGAGCCATTGCCACGCCATCAGTAGCGCCTGAGCCGGCCAGGCCTACCAAATGCTCGGAACCAATGTTGGAAGCAAAAATAGAAGCGCCAACAATGAACCAGCCCAGATGACGACCCGCTAAAAAATAATCCGACGAGGTCTCCTGTTGTTGTCGCGTTACCCACCAGGCTAATCCAGCAATAATGCCAAAATAGAGTAGAATGACAATCCAATCCAGCGTTTCAAAAACCATGTTTCCTCCTGCGAAAATTATGCTTTAAAACTGAATTAAGATGAATTGTGCCCATGGAACGAATTGATAAAATTTGTGAAGCCGGTTCTCCAAAAATAGAATTGATTAGTTCAATGTAATCATGAATGACCCGATTGGGAAGAAACACCTGTACCGTACCAGCAAATCCTCCGCCATGCACGCGACAGGCGCCAGCCTTGATTTTTTTGATATAATTCTCTGTTATCGCCAACGCAAGATTTATTCCTTGTTCTTGCGGCGCTTTAATGGTGTAGCTGTTTTGCAGCCATTTGTTAGAGGAATTGCCCGACTCGTTCACTAAGAATAAAAATTTTTGAAAATCATTTTTCTCTAAGGCAGCTACCTGCTCAACAACTCGTTCATTATCTTCAAGAAAATGCAGCATTCTCAGGATCGCCCTGTCCCCTACCTGGTTCCGCAATGATTTTATATTTGATATTAATGTCCCATAAGTTACATCTCGCCCTACAGCTCCGCCGAGTTTTAGGGCGACTGCTTTCATTTCCTTGGGAATTGACGCATAATCTTCTGTCAAATCAGCGTGGCTACCGCCCGAATTTATTACTATTAAGCTGTAGTCAGTTTGGTCAAAATCAAAATTGACTTGTTTTACCAGCGGATTAGACAGATTTCTAAAATCAATGGTTACAATGCCACCAACCGCGCAGGTCATTTGGTCCATCAATCCGCACGGTTTATTAAAGTAATTATTCTCAGCATACTGCCCGATAATGGCAATTTGTTCAGCCGGAATTTTGCCGTCATTAAAAAGGAAATTTAGAATTGTGCCAAGCAACACTTCAATTGAAGCGGAGGAGCTCAATCCGGAGCCGATCAGAACATTGCTGGTGAGGTAAGCATTAAAGCCGCCGATGGCGAAATTTAAACTTTTGAATTTAGCGGCAATGCCACGAATCAAAGCGGTTGTCGTGCCATATTCTTCAGGTCGCGGTTGAAGTTCGGCTATATCAACTATGAACGGTTCAGTAAATGATTCTGAAAACAAATGGATGAGGTTCTGCTTGGTTTTCGTCACCGCAGCGATGGAATCCAGATTTACAGCAGCAGCCAACACACGTCCCTGATTGTGGTCAGTGTGGTTGCCGCCGATTTCGGTCCTGCCCGGAGTGCTAAAAAGCTGAATATCACCATCGCCAAATAAATCTAAATAATGCACAATCAGTTTATCAAACCGAGCGATATTCATTTCAATTTTTTCTTTACCATATAAATCGGAAATTAGTTGACGCGCTGGCTTATCTTTTAGCAGCCTTATCAAATTGTCGGCTGAGGGCATGTAATTCTCCGAATGAAAAGTGCACATTCTCTATTATTTTTTTGCTAACATCGCTCTAACTGCACGCCATAACTTGCTTCAAAAAGTTCATCAGGTTCGAGAATAATCAATCCATCTTTATTATTAAATGCATCAATATTACCTGTCATCGGTTCAATGGCAATAGAGTCTCTTGATGGTGGAATATAGACCTGGAGGAAATTGTATTTTTTGGGTCCAGTTTCTTGGTAAATTTTAATTTTGACATGAGCGTCAAGATCGCACAGCTCGGTTTCTACGTATCCTTCAGCGCCATCGATCCGAAAGCCTGTGTCAAGGCGAATATCGTTTATTTTCGCCAATCTGTTGAACCAACCAAAGTCAAGAACTTTTCCCGTAGGAATCATTCTGCTATCAACTTCAGTTTGAAGAAGCGACGGAATTTTTAGCATCAGTTCATCGACTTTTTTGTGCAACGTAAAATAAGGATGCCAGCCATCGCCGAACGGTAATGGCCGATCATCAATATTTTGCACTAAAGTCTGGCAATGAAAGCCATCATTGACTGTCAAAGTACAAATGAGTTCGGTTAAAAATTTGAAAGGGAATCCTTGATGCGTACCTTCATAGATATTTTCTAAATTTATGGTAACTTCATTTGCTTGGATTTCAGTATTAATCACATCAAATTTTTTATCATAAATGAATCCATGAATAGCAT
>CAZNDR010000472.1:0-3849 GCA_964571835.1 uncultured Cytophagia bacterium
CTTTCCGACCGACCAACTCGTATCCGCGAAGCCGCGCTCTACACCATCAGTGAAATGAACATGCAGGAAGTGCGGGACATTTTAGTCAAAGTCGCCACAGACAATAGTGATGAAAAATTAGCGAAGGTGGCTGTTTATTCTTTAGCCAATAATTTGAAAGGTGATGATACCAAGCTCATCATCGAAATTTTGCAGACAACAAAGTTTGAGGCGGTAAAAAAAGCAGCGTTATACGCTATGGCTGATCGACAAAACAGCGAGGGTGTCAAAGTGATGGCCCAGATTCTCAAACACGAGAGAGATGCGGAGTTGAGAAAAATTGCCGCCCGTTCCTTGGCGCAATCCAATAGCGATGTGGCAGTGGAGGCGCTTTTTTATGCTGCGGAACAGGATGACAATGTCGAAGTCAGAAAAAGTGCGGTAATGGCGCTGGGCGAGATTGGCACGCCGAAAGCGCAGGAGGCGCTGGTGAAAATATTGGAGAAGAAGTGATTGGCAACTTGCGGTTGGTTGTACGTTTTTTTTCATAAAATCCTGATAAATTGTCCCCTAAAAAAAGAATACTTGTTTTATCAAAATTGATCAAGTTACAGCCTAGCCCGGAAATCAAGAAAGAAGATAATTTTTTAGTTAGGATAGGCTGAGCATCCGCACACCCTTGAAACATAAACTGATATTAACCGTACGCTGTAACATCCTGGTAGAAAACGACACAACCTTTTTGAAAAACAAATGTCTATATAATTGTAGCCGCACGTGAAATTCACTGAAAAAACTTTTTTTTGAAAACTGCGCATAGATAATTTCAAGGGACAGGGAATGAAAACAACGGTTTTTTTATTGCTCTTATTTTCAGTTCATATTTTTGCTGATGACTTGGTGAAATCGGATTCGATCATTGTACGGGCGATTCGTGTGCAGGAAAAAATGAACATTGATGGATTTCTGTCAGAAGAGGTATGGCAAAACGGATTTGCTATTAGCCATTTTAAGCAGCGTGATCCAATCGAGAACGCCGCGCCGACTGAAAAAACCGAAGTCAGGGTTGCCTATGATGAAAAAGCGCTTTACATTGGTGCGCGGTTGTACGATTCCAAACCTGATTCCATCATGCCCAGATTAGCCAGGCGGGATGCAGAAGTCAGCTCAGATCATTTTGCTTTTTTTATCGATCCCTATTATGATAAACGCAGTGGTTTTTATTTTGCCGTTACTGCGGCCGGTACGCAATTGGATGGCGTGTTAATGAACGATGATTGGGATGATGATTCCTGGGATGGTGTTTGGGAAAGCGAGACCAATATCGATGAACTTGGTTGGACTGCTGAAATGAGAATTCCCTTTTCTCAATTGCGCTTTCATCGCAAAGATAAATACGTGTGGGGCGCCAATTTTGCTCGAGAAATTCAAAGAAAAAATGAACGGGATCTGGTGGTGTTCACGCCGAAAAATGGCAGTGGCTTTGTTTCGCGCTTTATTGATTTAGTCGGCATTGAAAATATTTCTCCAGCCAGACAAATGGAGTTTTTGCCTTATTTCCGCACCAAAGCCGAATACACTCATCCGGAAGCTGGCGATCCTTTTAATGATGGATCACGTTATCTTCCCGGCCTGGGCTTAGATGTCAAATTAGGAATTGGCAACAATTTCACGCTTGATGCCACCATCAATCCTGATTTTGGGCAGGTTGAAGTTGATCCCGCCGTTGTTAACCTATCCGACATTGAAACCTATTTTATGGAGAAGCGGCCTTTTTTTATTGAAGGCGCCAATACCTTCCGTTTCGGTAGAGGTGGATCCAATAGCTTTTATAGTTTGAGTTGGAGCGAACCCACGTTTTTTTATTCTCGCCGCATCGGCAGAAGCCCTCAGGGCAGTTTGCCTGACTATGACTTTGTCGATATGCCTCAAGGCACCAAAATTCTTGGCGCGGGAAAATTAACCGGCAAGACGGGCAACAATTGGAATATTGGCGTTTTGGGAGCTGCCACGTCGCGAGAACATGCCAAGCTTCAATTTGAAAATAATAAATTTGCTTCCGAAATTGAACCGCTGACCTATTATAGCGTTGTTCGCAGCCAAAAAGAATTTGATGAAGGCAGGCAGGGATTGGGTTTGATCAGCACGATAGTGAATCGCCGCTTTGACGATTTGTCGCTGAAAGCTGAATTGAATAGTGAAAGTTATGGTTTGGGTTTAGATGGCTGGACCTTTTTTGACAAAGAAAAAACCTGGGTCTTCACCGGTTGGGCAAGCGTGTCGCAAGTAAGAGGCACAACGGAGAGAATGACGGCACTGCAAAACAGTTCTCTGCACTATTTTCAACGACCCGATGCCAGTCATGTTGATGTCGACAGCCTCGCCTCGGCTTTGACTGGCTGGGCAGGGAGATTTTGGATCAATAAACAAAAAGGAAACGTTATTTTTAATGCAGCTTTGGGAGCGATTAATCCCGGCTTTGATGTCAATGACCTTGGTTTTATGTGGCGCACCGATGTCATTAATGGACACCTCATTGGCGGCTATAAATGGACAAAACCGGGAAAAGTCTTTCGTCGCGCCGAGCTGCACCTGGCGACATTTGGAACCTGGGATTTTGGTGGCTATAACACCTGGAAAGGAATTTTTCATTACGGAGAGCTTCAATTTTTAAATTATCACGGGATTGACTATTTTTATGCCTACAATCCAAAGTCGTTTAACAACCGGCGAACTCGCGGCGGTCCCATGACGCTAAATTTGGCTGGCCATGAGGGACAATTAGAATGGTATTCTGACAAAAGAAAAAAGTGGGTGTTCGAGTTTGACATTGAGTTTGGCAGCTATCCCATGGAGAAATATTTTAGCGCCGGTCCTAGTGTTGAATGGAATCCGGCTGATAATTTTTCTTTGAGCGTTTCTCCTGAATATGCAAAGGAATTTGTTACCGCTCAGTGGATTGATGTTTTTGATGATCCCACGGCAACGCTAACTTATGGGAAGCGCTATGTTTTTGCCGAAATCGATCAGACCTCGCTGTCAGCCAGTATCAGGCTGAATTGGACTTTCACGCCAAAACTCAGTTTTCAAATGTATGTACAGCCTTTGATCGCTTCTGGCGATTATGACAATTTTAAAGAGCTTGCTAAACCAAAGACCTTTGCTTTCAACATTTTTGGCCAAGGCGAATCTACCTTCGATAAGGAAAATTATATCGCCGATCCTGATGGTGCTGGACCGGCTAAACCAATTCCACTGGAAAACCCGGATTTCAATTATAAATCGATTCGCGGCAATGCAGTGCTGCGCTGGGAATACGCGCCAGGCTCGACTTTGTATTTTGTCTGGACACAAAGTCGTTCTGATTATGAAAATAGCGGTGAGTTCCAATTCAACCGCTCGGTCGAGAGATTGTTTAATGCCCGGGGGGAAAATATTTTCATGGTGAAAATGACGTATTGGTTTGGTTTGTAAATATTTCACGCTAATAAAGGTTAGAAAATAGTATTAAAAAAAAAATAATGGCAAAAAGCTATTTAATCTGAACGCGCCCGACTTGAAAGAAATATTAGAACACTGATGACACGGATTAAACGGATTTTCGCGGATTTTAAAATCAGTGCCAATCCGCGTCATCAGTGTTATTAGCGTTCTATAAAAATTTTTCCCCTTGTGCAAGTATTCTGTTTTAATACTAATCGCTGGATGGTTTCAAGTTTTTTAAATGCGAATAATAAACAAAAATGAAAGTTGCCTCAGGAGGTTGCCATGAAACTCAAAATTAAAACAATCATTTTTCTTTTGCTTTCTATTTTTTTGATCGGCTCCTTGTTCGGTCAGGATTTAAGCGAAAAGCAATTAGAAACAAAT
>CAZNDR010000473.1:0-3846 GCA_964571835.1 uncultured Cytophagia bacterium
CTTTTAACCATCCCAAAGTTTCCTTCAAAGGCAGGAATTACTGGAGAAGTCCCCTTTGGAGGTTTGTGCGCAAAGAGCATGGATTAAAGCGGACATATGATTCTTTGATACTCTGTGATTGGTTATATCGAATTATCTTTAAACGCGAAGTTTTTAAAATGCTACCGAAACAGTGAACTGCTGCACATTTTTCAGCACTCCCCAGTCAGCCCATGAATAATCGACATTAAAAACCATGCTGCCGCGAATGGAATATTGCACGCCGCCGCCAAAGGTCAAACCATTTATGCTATCCCGCTCGAACAAATTTTGATATCCGCCCCGAAAATAGAACATGTCAGCAAAAGCGTATTCCATTCCCAAGCAAATACTCTCTGTCCGGTTATTCGGATGTAGCACATCTGTCGAAATGGAAAATTTATTGTACTTGCCCAGCATAGTTTCATAAGAGGCACCAAAACGAAACGATAGCGGTAATTCATAAGCTGAAGTGGTGTAATCAACTGGAACGCGATCATAATTGGTTAACGTTTCATCGGGGTCCTTGATCGTGCGCAGATGGCTGCCGGTTAATTTCATGGCAGTACCAAAATTAGACATACATGCGCCCAGCCGCAATCCCCGGAGCATGGTATTATAATAAATACCAATATCCAATGCAAATGCAGAACCAGCTTCGCTCCAAATTCGTTGCTGAATATATTTGCTGGTCAAGCCACAGGAAAATCTATCAGTCAGGCTAAAGGCATAGGATACACCGATGGCGAAATCACGAGCTCCGTACATTTCGCCTGTTCCGTCGGGACTTTCAACCGTTCGAACTGGCTGTTCGCCGTAATCTAAACTGCAGAAACTCAAACCAATCGCCGAATTTAAACTTGGCACTGGGATAACTACGCCCACATAGTCATAGCTTGTCTCTGCCAGCCACTCTGAATGGCTAAATTCAGCCTTCATTTTAGGAAGCCAGGATATGCCTGCTGGATTCCAGTATAGTGACGAGACATCCGTAGCAATTGAGGCGTAAGCGCCGCCCATGGCCATAGCTCTGGCTCCCACGCCAATTTCTAAAAAGGCTGCAGCCGATGTCCCAGCACCGGACACATCTGTCACAAAACGGGTAGCAACATCTTCTTCCTTTGTCTGCGAGAAGATTAAACTGGCAAAGCTCATTGACAGGAGGAATAACAATAAAAAAATCTGTTGATTAGTTAGTTTCATCATAATTTTGAATCCTCCAATTCTCATATCTAAATGTTAGAGTAATTCCTAATTTCAAAAAAACTGGTCTTTTTCTCATCCATAATCCATTAGACTTAGTAGAGCTCAATAATTTCTCCCGCAACAACGAAACAGCTTGGGCGGCACCTGCTGAATTATTTATATTTCACCAATGGACTTCAATGAAACCAAAGCCTTTATTTATTTGATAATGGCAAATCGGCCGATCTTTTCTCCAATTCCTGGCGCATCGACATGATAAATATAGACGCCAAATGCCACTTCCAGCCCATCTTTGGTTCTCATATCCCACGGCTCTCGTCCTTTGTCGATGACTGAATTATGATTGAGTTCCTGAACCATGTGGCCGCTCATAGTAAATATCTTAATCGCGCAAACGGGCGGCAGATTGACAAAATCAATGCGGCGTTGCCCTCTGCCGGTCTGTCGGATTAACCGAGGTTCCAATGTACTGGCTGCGATATAGGGGTCCGGTACAACATAAATGTCCTCCATTTCGCTTTTTGCCTGGCTTGTGGTGAAAGTACCGCCGACGATTGTAAAGCGGAATACGTCGTTGCGGTCAAATGGTTTGTAAGTGGTGAAGCGATAGATCGATCCCTTGGTTGGGATATCAGCTTCAGAATTTTCAATACCTCTGGGCAATTCAAAAAAGATACGCCAACTGGAGGCGGTATAAAAAATAGTCGTATCGCCGCCAATGACGACGACCAGAGGATTTGCTCGAATAACCACTTCATCTAAGATACTCAACCTGCCAGCCAATGAATCTGGCGTTGTTGGAGTAGTATCATAATCATTCAAGCCAAAAGTTGCCAGAATAGGATTTTCAGGGTCAGTAACATCAAATACTTGAAAATTAGTTTTTTTAGAACGTCCCGGAACCATCGAGTACGATTCACCGATGCCCATATCACCAATGCGAATCTCGAAATCTCGAGGGATCGCTTTGCTCTCTTGAATATAGCCTTCCACGCGGCCATTTAAATTGCAGTTGCCGGAAATCCAGCCCTGTTTTTTAACCAATACAGAATCATCATTTTCAATTTTTATTTGAAGTCCATGGAAAATATTATCTTCAACGTCGGCACCTTCAAAATTTGTTGTATAAAGCAGCGTATCGCCGCCGGTTGAATCGACCATCATCACTGATTTCGTCAAACCGGTGTGCAGAGTTTTGTCCCATTTCTCCAGCGAAGCATCATCTTGGAATTGGATGCGATAAGTATGACCGGTCTTGATACTATCCGGTATTAAAATGTCGACCGCAACACGGCCAGTGCCATCTCCACTGACATGCTCAATGCCATTGGACAGTTGTGGTTTCAAATAGCCAGCCGCTGCTTCAACGGGTGTGATCACCGCACAATTTCTATCAATATGGGTTGGTCTGCCCAAGGCGTCCGTTTGAATTACCGCCGAGCATTCGGAAGGGAAAGTAGGCGTCAAATTTTCCCGGTCTGATAGCCCTCGCTCTGGGAAATCCAAATCATATCCTCTATCCATAGAAACCACGGCATAATAATAGGTTCTGCCGTTATCGACCAAGGTATCTACATAGGAATGTCGTAAGCCGCTATCGCTTCCCATGTCCTGATGCACGCCATAACTCTGTCCTTCAATCCCAAATTCCACCGGGTGCGGGCCGTACAATCCATTTTTGAGGTCATAGATAGCTATTGGCTGAAGCAGCAATGGTGTGCCAAAGGCATCAGTTATTGTCTTAATCTCCTGCCAATAAGGCTCAGTACTTTTATAAATTTTATAGGCTTCAAAATCTCGCCCATAGATGGGATCACGTGATTTTTCTGCTCGAGAATCCCAGAGAAGCGTAATTCGCTTATCAGCGGCGATGGCGGTCAGCAATGGTTTTGAGGGCGCTTTGGTAAAACTATAATCCGAATCATATATTTTTTGCATGGTTCGCTTATTGCGGAAAATATCCTGTTCATCCACGCCAAAGAGACAGGCAATCGCATAACGCTGAAATTTGTCCAGACCTCGTTCAAGCGGAATATATCCGCTGCCATAAGTAAAGGCGACGTCCCGTGCGTAATTGTCATCAATGGCAAAATTGCCCGGTATCAGTTCAATTTTCCAGAATTGCTCATCGTTGCCCATATTGCTGTCAACATCTTTTAAGTACCACGAAGTTAGACCGACCTGATCGATTTCGTCATTATCGGTTTTGCCAAAGTTTGGCTCACCCTGATCCGGTCTGCCATTAGCTTCAGTGCCGTTGGCATCGGGTCCGGTGTAACCTTCATCTTCGGGGCCAATTCCATCTGAGCCGATATCATCTAAAATTGGCTCGATATCCCATTTTCCGTTGCCATTAAGATCTTCTTCAGCTTCGAGTTCACCATTATGATTTTGGTCTTCATTGTCAAATCGGCCATTGCCATTGGTATCTTCCCAGCGTCGCCAGTCGCCATCTTCATCAATGGCGTTGCCTTGTGATTCATCGATCATGCCATCACCATCATCGTCCTTTCTATTATCGTTCAAGCCGGGGCTTTCCAGAAAGGCAAAACCAAAATAACCGGTCGGTAATCCATTATCGGCGATACCAGTTTTTTCCCAGACATAGGTGATATCATCAAT
>CAZNDR010000474.1:0-3834 GCA_964571835.1 uncultured Cytophagia bacterium
GGTTGGAATTATAAGCTATTTAATTTTTATTTTCATTTTTTACACAGCTCAATTAAAAGAGCTCAAATATTCTTTTGCTGATTCTTTTCTGAAAGATAAAATTAAAAAGTTGGTGCACTAAAAAATTTTATTGGTTTGAAAACTAATTGATATTTGAAGCTCTGCCAAGAAGAGCAATAGTTAAATGACGAAAACATTTTCTTAAAGAAGCTCTGTGATAAGTCGGCTCTTATTAGCAGATCTAGGTAGCCGAACGAAGAGGCTAAAAATCAGCTTAACTTGTTAGCACCGGAGGAAAAAGTTATATTGGCTTAACAAAGCATCCAAAGTAAATTAAGAAAATGAATAAATTGTCGGCCTCGAGAGGCGTTTTCCAATTTAAAATTTTTCAGATTTATTGGAAAAAATCGTGGAAGCCAGGCAATAATATTATTTTCAGAAAGGCAAAACCTTTGAATATTCAACTGGGCTTCAGAGCCCTTTTTGTTGTTTCTCGCTGTTCCGCCTAAAAACAGGTGGATTTGCGATCTGAGTTTTTGCGGCTGCGTTCGTTGAAGAACGTTGGCTTTGTAATCCAAAAAGTTAATAACTGAGACAATCGAATTATTTAGCGACAAGATAAACATTTGGAATAATCGCCAGTTCAGCTTAAGAGCTGAAGAACAAGGTTTAAATGTTGACAAAAAAATGAGCCGGATTATTTGTTGCTAACAATTTGATGGTATGATATAAAGCTGGAATTAAATGATGAAAATAGCAATCATGGGTACACGCGGCATTCCTGCAAATTACGGTGGCTTTGAAACATTTGCTGAAAAATTAAGCATCGGCTTGGTAGAAAAAGGACATGAAGTAACCGTATATTGCAGAACAAGTAATGCTGTTTATGACAGTCAGTTTTATAAGGGCGTGAAACTAATTGTATTGCCGACGATCAGGCACAAATATTGGGAGACAGTAGCTCATACATTATTATCTGTTTTGCACAGTATTTTTAATCGATACAATGTGGTGCTTATTTGTAATAGTGTCAACAGCCTTTTTTCATTTGTGCCACGACTTGTCGGTCAAAAAGTGGCGCTAAATGTTGATGGTTTGGAATGGCAAAGAGCAAAATGGAATTATATTGGCAAACTGGCTTATAAGGTATCAGAGATATTGGCAACATTGTTGCCAAATCATATTGTTACCGATTGCTTAGCCATAAAGAATTATTATTTTAAGAAATTTAAAAAGGATTCTACCTTTATACCTTATGGTGCAACGACGCAAAAAGTGACCAGCACCGAGGTATTAAAAAATTATGATTTGAAGTCTCGACGCTATATTTTATATGTTAGTCGATTAGAACCTGAAAATAATGCCCACCTTGTGGTTAGAGCGTTTGAAAAAACCAAGACCCGCTTAAATCTGGTTGTGGTGGGGGATGCTCCTTACAATAAAGAATATATTGAAGAGCTAAAAAAAACCAAGGACAAGCGAATTATTTTTACAGGTTACATTTTTGGTAGCGGTTATGCAGAGTTACAATCTCATTCTTATTTTTATGTCCAAGCAACCGAAGTAGGAGGAACTCATCCGGCTCTTTTAGAAGGCATGGGCTTCGGCAATTGTGTGTTGGCTACTGATGTGCCGGAACATAGAGAGGTTTTGGGCGATGCTGGCATTTATTTTAAAAAAGATGAAAATGATCTAGCGCAAAAAATGCAATATTTATTAGATCATCCTAACGTCATTGGTAACTATTCAGAAAGAGCGCTGAAAAGGATAGAGAAATTTTATAGCTGGGACTCAATTATCCATTCGTATGAAAAGCTATTTAAAAAACTTTATAAAGAGGGCTTACGTGAGCGGCAACCAAATTAATAAAATTGATGAGATGTCGTTTATTAGAAAAAATAAAGCGATGCTCGTGCTTATTCTAATTTTTTTTGTAACAGTGCCTTTATTGCTAACGCCATGGATCTACACCGATGGCGCCGCTGATTATTCCTGGGTGCGATCATTTATATTAGATGGCAATTTAGATTGCAGCAATGAATTTAAACATTACGGCGAAGAGTTTCAACGTCGTTACGGTTGGGAGGGAGTTACCACTGATCTGCAACTAGTAAAAACAGCAACCGGCGTTCAGGCAAATAAATATCCCGTCGGTTCTGCTCTGTTATGGAGTCCTTTTTTTCTTATTGGCCATTTGATTACCGTTTTTTTTACCAATTATCCAGCAGATGGATATTCAAAATTCTATGTGCTGTTGGTCAGTCTCGGCTCATGCATATATGCTTTTCTGGGAATTTTTTTTAGTTATTTGATCGCCAAAAATTTTTTTCCCCCAAGAACGGTCTTATGGGCTACGATAGGAATTTGGTTTGCGACCTCCATACCTGTTTACATGTATCTAAATCCATCGATGCCTCATAATACTGCGATGTTCGCAGTGAGCCTTTTTTTGCTTTATTGGCTCAAGACACTCAGAATGAGATCGGCGAAACAATGGTTGATTTTGGGTTTGCTGGGTGGCTTAATGACAATGGTAAGATTGGAAAATGTAATTTTCACCTTATGCCCTTTTGTTGAATCATTGCATACGCTGGTTAGGCTTATTAAAACAAAAAATAAACAGCCGATAAAAAGTTTGGCTTTTAACAATCTGCTATTTATTATAATTCTAGTGGTAGCCTTTTTCCCCCAAATGGTAGTTTGGAAAATTGTGTTCGGAAGGTTTTTTGTTCAGCCATATGAGCTTAATGTCAGCTTGGTTATGGCAGCTAAGAATTCTACAATGATACCAAGTGATGAAATCGGCCAAATTTCCACCAGGTCAGCCGTGTTATCATTTTTGAGATTTTTTACTCATCCTCACTTATCTGAAACGCTTTGGGGCTCATCCTATGGAATTTTCACCTGGACGCCCATTACCCTTTTTTCGTTGGTGGGTTTGTTTTGGTTGATAAAAAAAAATAAAGTGATCGGCATAATCATAACTTTGGCGTTGTTAGCGATTGTATACGTGACAAGTTGTTCTTTAAAAGGCGGTGCTTCTTTTGGCGATCGGTACTTGATCATTTGTACTCCCATTTATATAATTGGAGTGAGCGCTTTGATTTCACGTTTCAAGAACAATTTGACGGATAAAATTGTCTTGGTTTTATTGTCACTATTTATGATATGGAACGGATTGTTCATTGTCCAATATGCGACTGGCTTGGTGCCGCGCATGGGACCAATTTCTTGGCGGCAAATGATAAAAAATCAATTTACTAAAGCGCCGCAGAAATTAATTATCATGGCCAAACCATTTTTATTGGGAAGGGATGCGGTCTACAATGTTAAAACTCAAAAACAGGAAAGTAAAAGCAAATTAGAGAATCACTGAGAGGAAATAATGAAAGCTGTTATTTTAGCAGGTGGCTTGGGAAATCGGCTGCGACCGTTTACCGAAATTATCCCCAAGCCCCTTTTACCGATCGGAGAAAAATCGGTTCTGGAAATTCAGATAGAGCGGCTCAAAAAATATGGTTTTGACGACGTGTTTTTAGCTACCAACTATAAATCAGATTATATTGAAAAATTTTTTGGTGATGGTTCCCGTTACGGTATCCAGTTAAAAATCAGCAAAGAGGAAAAGCCTTTAGGAACCGTTGGCCCATTGATGCTTATAAAAGATCATTTGAATGAGCCTTTTGTAGTAATGAACGGCGATATTCTCTCTTCAATAAATTTTAAAAAATTTTATGATTTTGCCCAAACCAAAAATACAGTGTTATCAATTGCCATTAAAAGAGAGGTGTTTCCGTTTGCCTTTGGTAACATTTATTTTAATGGTGACTATGT
>CAZNDR010000475.1:0-3834 GCA_964571835.1 uncultured Cytophagia bacterium
GTAGTGAATATAACCGGCGACGCAACCTGTGCCATTTTTATCGCCCGTACTGAAAAAAAACACAATGCCACCGCCGCAAAGGGTGATTAGCTTTTGGATCGCTAAAATTAGGGCGGCTGCCAAGATACCTGACAGCACTTATCTTTGCCAGGTCGATTAATTTATTCACTGCTTTTCTCTGCCGATCGTCCGCGTTTTAATATTTTTATAAAACGGCGGCTTTGATAAAAGGCGAAATTAACGCTGCCATTAATTTGTGGTTTTCTTTTAAATTGCAGGTCTAAATAACCGGGAAAAGGGGACGTACTTAACTAAATGTTGGAGTGAAATTGCACATCGGACTTACGGCTAAAGAAGTGAAACAGCGCCTACTTGAGGAAGGCAATAATGAACTTCCCTCGTCCAGAACGCATGGCATTGTTTCCACTGTTGTTGAAGTTGTGCGCGAACCAATGTTTCTGCTGCTTGTCGCCTGTGGCACCATCTATCTTTTTCTGGGTTCGGTGGAAGAAGCGCTGATGCTGCTCAGTTTTGTTTTTGTGGTAATGGGCATAAGCGTTTATCAACAAAGAAAAACTGACCGAGCGCTGGAAGTTTTGCGCGACTTGTCCAGCCCGCGGGCATTAGTTATTCGCCAAGGAAAGGAGTTGCGTATCGCTGGACGCGAGGTTGTCAGAGACGACATCATTGTGCTAAAAGAAGGCGACCGCGTTCCGGCTGATGCCATTTTGATGGAAAGCACTAATTTGTTAGTGGATGAATCGCTGCTAACCGGCGAATCAGTGCCGGTTCGGAAAATAGCCGCTAGCAAAAATGAAATGGCTCAAGCTCACCCCGGCGGTGATGATTTGCCCTTCGTCTATTCCAGCACGTTGGTCGTACAAGGACAGGGAATAGGGCGCGTCATCGCGACCGGCAGCAGAACTGAAATCGGCAAAATTGGCAAAGTGCTGCAAAAGGTCGAGCCGGAGCAAACTTTGTTGCAAAAACGGACCGGGCGGTTGGTGCGCGATATGGCTTTGGTTGGGCTTTTTTTGTGTGCTGTAATTGTTATTGTGTACGGCATCAGCCGTCACAGTTGGCTGGACGGGCTGCTGGCTGGCATCACGCTGGCAATGGCTACTTTGCCAGAAGAATTCCCGGTGGTCCTGACTATTTTTTTAGCCTTGGGCGCCTGGCGCATTTCGCAAAAACAGGTTTTGACTCGTCGTGTTCCGGCGGTGGAAACCCTGGGATCAGCCACTGTGCTGTGCGTGGATAAAACTGGCACACTCACCCAAAACCGCATGACTGTCCAGAAATTATTTGCTGATGGACAATTCCATGAGGTCAATCCGGCAACGGCAGCCTTTCTTCCCGAAACATTTCATCAGTTGGTCGAATACAGCATTCTCGCCAGTCAGCTGGATCCATTTGATCCTATGGAACAAGCCATCAAGCATCTTGGCGATTTCTACCTGGCGCATACTGAACATTTGCATCATGATTGGACGCTCATCCATCAATACCCTCTGTCGAAAACTTTGTTAGCGCTTTCCCATGTATGGCGCTCACCTGACGGTATCGAATATGAAATCGCTGCCAAAGGCTCTCCGGAAACTATAATCGATTTATGCCATCTGCCTGAACCACAAATTGAACAATTGACCCAGCATATTAATATGCTGGCTGCGGCGGGATTGCGGGTTATTGGTGTAGCAAAATCGTGTTTTAGACAGACATCAGATTTGCCTGCCGGGCAGCATGATTTTGATTTTGAATTTTTAGGACTGGTCGGCTTAGCAGATCCAATTCGCCCGACTGTTCCGCAAGCCTTGGCTGAATGTTACACGGCTGGCATTCGTGTGGTGATGATCACCGGCGATTATCCGGGTACGGCGCAAAACATCGCTCAGCAAATTGGTTTGAAAACGCCCCATTTATTTATTACTGGACCTGAACTCGAACGCTTGTCCGACCAAGAACTTCAACAACAAGTTAAGAACATCAATATTTTCGCGCGTGTTGTTCCGGAACAAAAGCTCCGCATTGTGAATGCGTTCAAAGCCAATGGCGAAATTGTGGCCATGACCGGCGATGGCGTGAATGACGCGCCAGCGCTCAAGTCGGCGCACATCGGTATTGCCATGGGCGGACGCGGCACCGATGTCGCCCGCGAATCTTCTGCGCTGGTGTTGCTGGAAGATGATTTTTCCTCCATTGTTGAAGCCGTAAAATTGGGTCGCCGCATTTTTGATAATATCAAAAAGGCAATTGCCTACATTCTCGCCATCCATGTGCCCATTGCCGGGATGTCCTTGCTGCCGGTGCTGTTAGGTTTGCCGCTGGTTTTTCTCCCTGTTCACATCGTATTTCTTGAGCTTATCATCGATCCAGCCTGCTCGATCGTCTTTGAAGCAGAAGCTGCTGAAAGAAATATCATGTGCCGCCCTCCCCGTAATCCAAAAGAGCCATTGTTCAATTGGCAGACTATCAGCGTCAGCTTATTGCAAGGCGGGAGCGTTTTAGCAATAATTTTTGCTGTGTTTATAATCGCCCGTCAGATTGGCCATGGCGATCAGGAAGCACGGGCTTTGACTTACACTACCTTGCTCATCGCCAATTTGGGTTTAATTTTAACTAACCGCTCTTGGACCACGACAATTATTCGCAGTTGGCGTGCCTCGAATCCAGCTTTGTGGTGGGTGGTCAGCGGTACGTTAATTTTTTTGACCTTAGCTTTGTACCTGCCCTGGGCTCGAATATTTTTTAAATTTGAATATCTGCACCTATCCGATTTGATTATCTGTCTCATCTCCGGCATTGTCAGCATATTGTGGTTTGAAGGATTGAAAATGTTCAAAACGTTAACATAAAGAAGTTAAATCTGCCAGTAGAATTAGTGCCGTAATTAATCTCTGCCATCGAAGCACATCTTAAAAGCGCCTATTCGGCAATTATTTTATTACCAATTATACTTGTTTTTTGTCCCTCAATAATATAGGTAGCCGAGTCATCTAATCTAATGCCTGAGTTGTTTTTTATGTTTTTTTGTTCTTTCTCAGATGAGATACTTTTTCGCTTTGGTTTTATATTAGGCTTATCTGGTTTACCTTTCAGGCGATTCATTTCATCTCTCAGACGTTGATTGTCCTGGCGTCGTTGGGCAGTGACTTTAACCAACTGTTCCATGATATTGAGCAAGGCATGTATCGTTTCATTTGGTTTTTCATCCACCTGGTCAAAGTCAAAATCGTTTTTTCCCACTAGATTTTTTGTTAATAAAAGCGGTCGCTTTGAATCTGAAAGATCAGTCAAAAGATAGACATAGATATTTTTAATGATGCCCTGCGAATCGTGGTTCATGTCGCTGCGACCAAGACCAGCGGTTTGACCCAGATAAATCCAGTTGGCGGTTTTGTAGCAAGCGCTCCGGAAACGCTGTCATTCGATAAAAGCAATCGGCTGACGCCTGCCTTCTGAGTCTTCAAAGTGTAAATCGGTTGGGGCTTATCAATCAGCCCTTTTGTGCCAATCGCAATAACACATCGCGACAGGCGCGGTCTCTAAGATGGCCGTTGGCTTGCTTCCAATTAAGGCGCTGATTGATTAACCGGGATAACTGGCGAGGCTCATTCCCGGATTTTCCGAGATGACTTGTTAGATAAGGTCAATTTCGATACTATCAAATTGCTTGCCCCGAATAGTTATCCTATTCTTCTTGTTTTTTGTTTTAAAATTGCCAGAAGCGTTTATGCATTTTTTCCTTTAAGCGTAAAAGAAAGATAGTCAAAGAACAACTTTTACCATATTTTATTGAGCGGATAGAAAAAAAATAATAAAAATTCTAAGATG
>CAZNDR010000476.1:0-3804 GCA_964571835.1 uncultured Cytophagia bacterium
TGCTTCCGGAATAATCACCACTCCAGGAGGTGAAGCGGTAACGTGTGCCGCTGGACTCATCAGCCGGCGTGGTCACGCTAAAATTGGCGCTGGCGCCAGCATTGTACCAGCCAGCTCCTTGTGGGCTATCATGAGATGAATTAACTGTCAAATAGTATTTGGTATCCAGATTTGCCGTGTAGTTTGTCGCCGTGGAGGGTGTTACAGTTTGTGATTGAGCGCCACCATGTGCCCAGGAATTGTAAACATATTTAATACCTGTTCCTCCGCTTTGTTCAGAATTTACATTGATAGTGTGGGACGTGTTAGCATACCATTGAGTATGAAAAGGCGCATTTTGTTCAACATTATCGACCCAAACCTTAGTGCCACTGCCAACATTCGTCGTCACAGTAATATCAATCAAGGTGCCGGTTACAGTGAACAAACCATTGGCGGTGTTGGCTGCCGGAGAACCCCCATTAAAAATAAAATTAGAAAAGTTTAAATTGGATGTTTCCAATACGCTGCCGACAACATTAAAATTGACATATATTAAAACACCGCTACCTGTCATATCGCTCACGCCATAGGCACCTACTGTAATCTGTCCATCAGTCCCGGTATTTGGATAAACAGCCATTCCATTTTCAGCAGTTAACGTTCCAGCAGTAGTAACGCCTGTTGCATCCAGTATGCTTTCATCAAAGATAATTTTAAACTGGTAGGAAATAATCCCCAATCCAGTCAAACTTGAAACATTTACAGGAATAGAAACAGCCTGACCATTTTCCCCTTGTGAATTAGGAATGGAGACATCAACCGCAGCCTCAACCCAACTGAAAAACACAAAAACCATTATTGATGTCAAAAGCAAAAAAACTAATCTCTTCATCTTAGAAGCCCTTTCGCGCTGAAATTTATTTCTCGAAATGCGGTTATTCAATTACAATAATTTTCTTGGTTGATTTATAATTGCCCACGTTTAATTGATATAAGTAAATTCCCGAAACGACTGCTTTTCCTTCGCCATCTGTTCCATCCCACAGCACCTCATGTTGACCTTTCTGGAAATAGCCATTGACTAACGATTTTATTTCTTGTCCGAATAGGTTAAATACTTGTAAGCAAACTGATGCGTCTTGTGCCAGATCGAATCGAATTTTCGTAGTCGAATTAAATGGATTCGGAAAGTTTTGATATAACTGATACTCGGCCTGGAGACTTTCTCCTGATGCCAGTGGCATGTCTGTATCCGCTTGCAGGATGACATCGTCATTTAGTAATAACTTGGTTAATTTTAAGCTTGCTTCTGATACTGCTTT
This sequence comes from uncultured Cytophagia bacterium, assembly GCA_964571835.1. GTDB lineage: Bacteria > Zhuqueibacterota > Zhuqueibacteria > Thermofontimicrobiales > Thermofontimicrobiaceae > CAZNDR01. Next base: position 1,305 of record CAZNDR010000476.1, read on the forward strand.
TGCTTTTGATTCAAAAACAGCTTCTATCAGCGTGCCTCCTTCGTTTAAGGGATAAACTGTGTACATACCAATACGCAAGCAATTTTTTCTATTGTTCTGGAAAGTATGAAAATCCTTTGTCACAGGTGAACGCCGAATCCGAGAAAATAATAATAGCTCTTCATCATATGCTATTTCTGCATCAACAGAAATAATATCTTGAGCACGGTTTACAATCAGCGAGAGCACCAAACTATCTTGTTCACCATGAACTTGGACAAGAGGTCGATAGTCCTCTATCAACGGCTTCCGCCTCATCAACGCATCAGAAGACCAACCGCCATGAACATTGCCAATAATATAACCAATAAAGTTTTCAGTTGATTTGACAGCATTAATATTTTGAATCGCCCTGCTCTGAGGCTGGAATAGCCAGTCGCCAACATGTGAGCCTGCCACCTGGGGCAAACCAACCGCATAGCGGGCAATTAATGCGGCATCGTAGGTGTAAATGTTGCCATCTTTATCGGCATCAGCAGCAATTTGTTGACCGGCGTCTAATTGAAGCAATTTCAATGCACCTCTTGCTGTTAATACGGCATCGTACGTTGAAATATCCAATGGCCCTATATCATCTCCTGCTCCTTTAGCTGGTGTCATGGTAAAACTTTTGTTCGCAGCAGCGTTAAAATTAAAATCGCCGGCTGAATTAGTGGTCAAAGTTGTGGAAACTTCACCGCTGACGGCTATGGTCACATTGGCTATGGCATTATTATTGGAATAATACGTAACAACACCAGAAACGGCATACTCATTCGGCGATATGGTGACCGTCAGGCTATTCGACCAACTCGAAATTACTTCCGTATGAATCTGGCAGCGAGCACGAGCGCGAATTTGATAATTACCCACAGCGCTGTAGCTATAACTTCTGTTAGCACTGCCCCAACTTGACTGGTTGCCATTCCCCCAGTCAAATTGATATTGAACTGGATGACTATAATTGCTGACAGCGCCACCTGCAGTATAGCTTAAGTTTTCCCCCACCATCCCAGAAGTTGGTCCTGTCAGTTGGTTGGGGGTCGAAACTGTCTCGACGATTACTGGCCCTTCATTTTCCCACCAATAGACTTCATTGGTGATTCGGGACTCACTGGCAATATCTAACCTGCCATCATTATTATAATCAGCAAGGGTTACTGTTTGAGCCTGGTCAATATTGGTCACGATACTATGCTTGGTAAATGAATAGCTGCCATTATTCTCAAACCAAGCTATCTCATCCAGATCTCTTGCTGTTCCGGCAATGTCGATATCACCATCGGCATCGATATCTCCAGCAAAGGCCGAATGCGTATTGGTGAAATTATTGGCGATAATTTTTTTGCTGGAAAAAACGCCACCGCCATTATTTTTCCACCAGGCAATTTGATGCAAATTATGCGCCGCACCCAATAAGTCTAATCTGCCATCCTTATCCATATCGAAAGCCTCAATACAATAAGCCCCGCTAAAACCGTTCTCCACGGTATGAAGGGCATAACTGTTATTACCTCCATTTTGAAACCAGACGATAGACGGTGCGTCGGCTGAAGCAACTCCAATATCCCAATCGCCATCACCGTCTAAATCAGCCACACAAATATAATGTGTATTTTTTAAATAGTCAGCGGTTATGATATGCTTGATAAAGCTGTCATTTCCCTGATTTTCAAACCAATCTAATTCACCATTAATCCAAGCCGCAGCGACAACATCAACGTCCCCATCTTTGTCCATATCTGCGGTGCGCACCGCTTCCGGTTGTACCAAATTTCCTATATTTTTTTTGGTAAAACTGCCACCGCTGTTTTTCCACCAAACTATTTCATCAGTTGTGATCGAAGCGGCTATGGGATCGTTATCTCCATCGCCATCGACATCTGCTGCACAAACGCTCCATAAAGTACCATAGGAGGCAGTGATTTGAATTTTACTAAAACTGCCACTGCCGTTATTTCTATACCAGCTATACGCTCCTCCCTGACCGCCACAGAGAATATCCATTGCCCCATCTTTGTTAAAATCCATGGAGTAAATCGCAAATGCACCGGCTAAGGCATCGTCAATTTTATGAGTTATAAAAGTGGTCTGCGCCCAGCAAACAGGAATACAAACCGCTAACCAAACCATAAAACTCATAAAAAGGATCGGTACTAATTTAGCTCGCATGCATGGCCTCATTTTTTTAATACAACTTTCAGCTCTCGAATCATACCTTGTCGGGACTAACTTTATAACTCAAATAATCCTCAAATGATCTTTGTCATGGCGGCAGTATTAAAAGGTGTAGGATAACTCCTGCTGCGACAAAATCATCACACCCATATCCGCTATTTCAACATTATAATTTACCTAAACTACTTTCTTGATGAGAAATATTCGAGCTTCGTTATGCACTTATTTTCTATTAGGAAATATTTCCTTATTTCATCAGAATCATTTTTTTAATGTCAACAAAGTCGGCAGTTACCATACGGTA
>CAZNDR010000477.1:0-1436 GCA_964571835.1 uncultured Cytophagia bacterium
GCCTACGAAGTTGGTTTTTCGGCGCCAACCAACTTTGCTACTGATTTCCGAAAACATTTTGGAATGACCCCTTCCGCCTATATTCAAAAACAAATAGGGCAACCCTGACAGCACCGGAAATTCAGACCCGACGTGAGGTTGATGCGGCAACGCCTGCTGACACTATTCTGTTACTATAATTTCAAGCGCCTATTTTTTAGGCAAAGCATCATGTTGCTCTTCATTTTTTGTAACTATTCAACTCTAATTATTAAAGAAGCTGCCGAAGTAGCTCGTTAACTAATTTGTTAACGCCACGATGAAGGGTGGCGTTGATACAACCAGCTATTTGAATGAACACCATGCTTTAGCCCGGTATCATAATCCACCCAAAATAATCGATAGCTGCTTCAGCAACTTACAAGACGATAAATACTCAACCAGTGCAGAATAGATACCATTTTTTTTTATGCAAAACCAGGATCGCCTAACGAATGGCTAAAGAAAAAATAGCCAAGCCTCTGATAAGATCGGAAACTGCCAATATTTCTAAGTCGACAATTCTCATTAGTGCGGTAATAAGGGCATTTATTTATCTTCTGGTTATGTTGATTTGATAAAAATTTGAGACCATGTCATACAAGATTGAGACAATATTATAGGCATTTTTCAAAATTATATCTTATAATTAAAAATTAATAAATTCGAATGAGGGAGAGAGACATGAAAATCTTCAAAATTTTTATCGTTTCAATGGCTCTTTTGCTGGCATCACAGATAAGTTCGAGCAATGCTAGGTCAGCTGCTGAAAGGGGGAAAATTGTTGGACAGATTACTGATGCTTCTTCGGGAGCGGCTTTGCCAGGCGCCAACATTTATATTGTCGGTACTGCGATTGGCGCTGCTACAAATTTAAAAGGAGAGTATCAAATATTTCAAGTTCCTCCCGGCATACATAAACTTAGAGTAAGTTATCTCGGTTATAAACAGAAAGAAATCGAAGTGCAGGTGCTGGCCGGGGAAACGAAAAGCTTGAACGTCCAATTAGACTTTGATATCCTCGAAGGAGAAACCGTTACCATTACAGCTCAAGCTGAAGGTCAGGCTGCTGCCATCAATCAGCAATTGCGTTCGAATACCATTTCCAACATCGTCTCTGCTGAACGCATTCAAGAGTTGCCCGATGCCAACGCCGCTGAGTCGGTAGGACGGCTCCCCGGAATTTCCATCAAACGTGAAGGCGGTGAAGGCAACAAGATAGTCATTCGTGGACTAGCACCAACCTACAACATCATCACTATCGGAGGCGAAAAAGTGCCGGCGACCGATTTGGATGACCGCAGTGTGGACTTAAATATGATCTCACCGGAAATTCTGGCTGGCATTGAAGTAACCAAAGCCCTCACGCCGGATAAAGATGCGGACGCATTTGGTGGCATTGTCAATTTTAAATTAGC
>CAZNDR010000477.1:1536-3804 GCA_964571835.1 uncultured Cytophagia bacterium
GATTGGCGCATTTCGCAAACTAGTTCCTTGACGCGGCACCCGTATCATAGCTATTTGCGTTGCAAAGAAAATGCTGGTTTCAATCGAGATCTTTTGCCAGAATTTTTTGGTCCTGATGAGCTCATCAACGCTGCCTACAACAACTATGATTTGATGAGCTTGTACGAAGTTGAAACTTATACTGAAAAATCGCTTGAGCAAGACCATAGCGCGCAATTTAATTTCAAACTACCTTTCGCTTTGATGAACAACATAGCTGGATATCTCAAATTGGGTGGCAAATACATCAGCAAATATAAAAACCGGGATCGCGGCTATCGTTATGATCGATTGGACAATAGGGATCGTGGCTATGAAGAGCATCATACCAGATATGGCGATCCAGATTTTGTCTATCAACGATTAGCTACTACGGGCTGGCCATCGGTTTATAATTATATCGATCCAAATTTTGATGATGGCAATTTTTTAGGCGGAGATTATGATTTTGGCCCCGGGCTTAATGGCGATGAATTACGTCACCTGATTACCACCTTTTTGTATGATTCCACCATGCAAATGTCATCATATTATGATTTGGATGACTATAATTTGACTGAAGATGTTTCTGCTGGCTATATTATGACTGAGATAAATTTTGGTCGTTTGGTGATGTTTATGCCAGGAGTTCGCTATGAGCATACTCAAGCGAAAATGACGGGAAGAAAAGGATTAGTGCCAGATGATGATGTCGAACCGCAGCTTGATAAACCTTTTATTTCTGATACCACGGCGACAGCAACCTATGCCAACTGGTTTCCCATGTTTCATCTTCGGCTGAGACCAACAAACTGGTTTGATGCCAGGCTTGCTTTGACCAGAACCCTATCACGTCCACGTTTGGATTGGATGCTGCCCAAAAAGAAAGTTCATGGCTCAGATAAAATTGTCACCTATGGCAGCCCTGAGCTGCAGCCTCAGCTTTCCACCAATTATGATTTATTCCTGTCTTTTTATAGTAATACCATTGGTTTGTTGACTCTGGGCGGTTTTTATAAAGAAATTGATGATCTGATTTATGAACGACAAGGTCATAAAATTCTCAATGCGGTGGCGGAAGGATATCCTAAAGAACTACAGGGATATTTTCTCGATCGTCCGGAAAATAATCCTTTTTTAACCAAGGTTAAAGGCTGGGAGATAGAATGGCAGACAAACTTCAGGTGGCTGCCCCAACCGTTTGATGGTTTGGTTATAAATGCCAACTACACGCATATTTCCTCTGAGACGCAATTCCCTCGATCTTTTATAAAACAAGAAAAAATCAATGTTTTCCCTTTTGTCAAAACGACTGTTTTGGATACTTTTCGTGTTGGCAGCATGCCCGATCAAGCAGATGATATCGCCAATGTCTCTTTTGGCTATGATAAAGGATCATTTTCAGCCCGATTATCTATGCTTTATCAGGGAAAAACTTTGTCGTTGGTTGGAGAGCGATCCGAACTTGATGGCTTCACCGCTGACCTTTTCAGGATGGATTTGTTGATAAGATATAAGCTATCAAAATACATAGGTTTGTTCTTTAATTGGAACAATGTAACTAATGAGCCGGATGAATCTTTCCAGCAAGCGACCAATTATCCGACCGATCGGGAATTTTATGGCTGGACTGCTAATGCCGGCATTGGGATAAACTTTTGATTTGTCTCTAAAATTTCCTTTGGTGAAAAAAATTATTCAGAAGGAGGTGATAACAGCCTTAGTAAAAATCTCATCAATTATCTAATTCATAATAACAATTTATTTAAGGAGAAACAGTATGAAACAAAAAGCTACGAAGTGCTGTTGGCTCATTTTTGCGGTTTGTTCCATCGTGCTGATGCGAAGCGATCTGTGGGCTCAGGAACCGGATACGCTGGATGTACCGCAAGGATTCGAGACGCTGAATTTGGCCATTGAAGGCGATACGACCGAAGCTGGCGAACTAAAAAATTTAAATCGAGTCTGGCGCCTTGAACGAGGCGGCTATTATCTGCTTAACGGCGAGATTCGCGGAAATAGTGGCTGTGCTTTAAGAATTGTCGCTGCCAAAGGAACTGGTCCGCGTCCCATCCTTATTCCGGCAGTCGATGAAACAGGCGCCGCCGGCAGAGCGTTGAGACCGCGTGGTGACTGTACCGCCAAAGGATTGTACATTACCGGCATTGATAATTTGGGTAATATGGCAGAAAAGAATATGTTCAGAAGTGATGGCAAAGGTGCACGCATCATTGTCGATGATTGCTTTTT
>CAZNDR010000478.1:0-3803 GCA_964571835.1 uncultured Cytophagia bacterium
CACAGTAGTTTATGTTCTCTATGCATTTTTGTTTTAATGTCACTGCGCTTGGCGCACCTCAGTTTATGTTTATTTTTAAGTTTTCCTGTCTGATCATCAGCTGGTCTGGTTTTGGCTTATTGTCCAATGTCAATTTTTACGTTTATCAGGCTGCTGCCAGACACCCACCTTGCCTTCCGTTCGTCTCATTCGGATCATCAGCTTAGTAGGATTACATTTGTCCCCCCACTGCGCCCCGTGGTATTACATAACGTACATTATTAAGAAGATGTTTGGTTGCTGTCAGCTTGGCTGCGCCAAGCTGAACGCTCCACATCATTCTAATAACATTCGTTATGCAAACCACTGAAAACGGAACGGGGCTTGGGGGGGTGTGCTGCTGAGATGCAGCACTTTGTATTAGTTTTTTTTCCGGCGTGCTTGTGTGCAGTCTCTAGGCGCTGATGAACCTTTGATTCCTCTCTACAGGCAATCCTTCCCCCGACCACCCGCCCCTATTTTGGCTCGCTCGTTCCTCGCTCGCATATTATATTTTTTTGTTGACTTTTCTTTGTCCTTCTTTTTTTTTAGTTCATGGCTTCTTTTTATGGTACTGGTCGTTTTGGGGACTGTTTCTATCAGCGCTGTAGAAATGGTGTCATTTGCAAGAAAAGTCGACTTATTAAATGGAAATCCGTTGATGATCCGTCAGATCGACAACTTGCTTGCCGTTTAATTCTTGCTAATGTTGTCCGAGCTCATAAGTACTCGAACCGTAAAGAGATGTACGAACAAATTAAAAATGCTTTCAAAGGAGAGTGTTAATTATGAAAATTCGTTACAAATTCGGAATTTCTTTGATGTCCGGAACCCTTGACGAGCTTGTTCACATGCCCTGCCATTCTGGTTTCGGTTCTTTCGGTCGTAAGTGGGTGTATCCTACGATTACTGATAATAATCATGCGATGGGTGCTATCCTTAAAAACCTCGCATTGGTTTGGTCAGAGGTCAATCCAGATTATCATTCGGATTTGGTAAAGTACGCTTTGCGGTACTTCGCCGCCTACAATGATCCTCTAGATTTTGACATTACTAAGTCTAGTTTTGCCCTTTTCGTCAAAATGATGTATGCCTGGGCTGACAGTGATCCCGAGCACGTTGACCTGTCCGCCGTCACCATCGCTGATATTGTCGCTCTGGATGCAGACGTTCAGGTCATCTGTGACGCCATCGTTGCAGGTTTTCTGCCCGTTGTTGACGTTTATGATGATTTGATTAATCCTATCACAGTTCCCTGATCATTTAATCTATGGATGAAATGCAGCTGCTTTTGTCGATCGAGCATAAATTAGTCTTGTTGACTGAAAGGTTCGATTGGCACTTAAAACACCATCGTCTATATAGTAAATTGTGGACGATCTGCTTTTCTTTTATCTCATTTTTGATCGGCCTGTTTTTTAATGTATTAGCAAGGAGTATAGTGTGAACTACGATGCTTTAATTGATTTTATTGCGGATAAGTTGAATGAGAAAATTAACCTTCCGTTTTTGAACGAAGCTCAAGAAAAAAGACTGATCACTTTCGTTCTTTCTTTGGCTTTTGAGTTTCTGCTCAAGTTCCTTGACAATGAGTCACAAAAACAGATTGATCTTGATCTGTAACTGTCTTGCGTCATTCTAAAGTCGAATCACATTATCTCATTATGTTGGACCAGGACAGCCTCTGCCGTTTGCTTTTATTCTGCGAGCGGCCTCGGCTTGCCCTGGTCTTGTTCTCCGCCTCCCTGGATGGATGCAGCCGCTCAGGTTAAATAGCCTCTTTCCTTTCACATTAGCCTTGTCCGGCTGCTTTTCTCTTTGCTTCCTTCTTCCTTTTTTTTGTTGTTTTTATAGATGATCATTTCGCTGATCCGCGCCTGGATCATCTGCTGGATCCTGTGTTTTTTATTCCTGTTTTGTTTTATCGGTTACGTTCTTTCTTGCTTTAGCGCCTGTTTTTTTTGTCCCGCTTTGATATTTGTATTTGCTTTTGTTTCTTTCCTAGCTGCTTTTGGCTTTTTTCCATTTAGTTGCTTTTCCCGTTTTATGCCTTAAAACGTGATTTCTTCTTGACTGTTTTTTCCCGTTTTATTTTTATGTTTTGAAAGGAGTTATTATGAAATTAGATTTAGCCACCCGCCCTTTAACAGAAAGCGAATTATTTATGCTTATTATTAATGCTTGTGACTATTACAAGCATGCTATGATTTTAGCACTTGCATCCGGATTGCGGATTTCTGATTTAATCAGACTAGAAAAGGCTTTCCCTATTCCATCTTTTTCTATGATTGAGCAGAAAACTTCTAAACGGATCACAATTCACTTGCCTTCTTGGTCTATCAATTCTTGGCTTTATTTTGTTAAACATTCAACACATGATATCTGGTTGTTGGACCGTCGTGATAAATCTTCGTACAGGAAATACATAAAACGTCTTGCTTTGTCACTAGGCATCGATTCTTCTCGGGTCGCTTGGCATTCGCTTCGTAAAAGTTCCGCTGATGTGATAGCAAAAAAGTATGGTTTAGTTAATGCTCAAATGTTTTTGAATCATAAAAAGATTGATTCTACATTACGTTATGTTAATTTTGATAATAATATACTTGAGAATTGCTTTCTTAGTTTGCAAGGTGTCTTAAAATGAAACACCAAAAGACTATCTTCCGGACTATCAAATCATCTTGTTTTGTTACAGTTGACCGTTTTTTTATCGATGATTCGAATTTATCTCTTCAAGCGAAAGGTCTGTTGCTATATTTATTGTCAAAACCTGACAATTTTTATAATAATGAATATGAAATTTTGAAACATTGTAAAAACGGTCGAGATTCAATTCGCGCGATCTGCCATGAATTGATTACACATGGATATTTGATTAGATCCAAGCTGCGAGATCCCTCTGGTTCTTTTGTTAGATCAATTTGGTTCGTGCTTGAAAAACCTGAATTTTCCTGCTTAATTAAAGATCTTTTTCCATCTTCAGAGCAATTTTTGTCAATTACTAATGATAAGTCTTCCGAAAATTGCTCTTTGCCTTCTCATCCACTGCCTGATAACCCGTCGATGGTTATCCCGTCGCCGGATAAATCTCACCATAATAATAATAAGAATAATAAAAATGATTCTAATAATCAATCCATCTCTTCAAAACATTTCAAATTTGACGTTTCAGACCTCGATAATGATGGATTGATTAATTACATTAATTCTTTTATTCCTGATGTCTCAGTTGATTTTTCGAAGTTAGATTTTCGAGAATTGAAATTGTCTCTGGTCTATTTTGATAAAAACCGCGCAAACATAACTAATCCTGTTAAATATCTAAAATCTGTGATCAAAAATTGTCGTGTGATCACTAAAAAGGAGTTTGATTTGATGGCAAAAGAAAACGATAACCTTGTCAAGAATACTGAATTTTTAAACAGGTTAAACAAATTTGAGTTTGATTCGATTGATGAAAAAATCGCAGCAATGAAAAAATTCAAAAACTTTGATACTCGTTTTCAAATTTGGTTGAATTATCCTGAAAACCTTCCACCGCTTTCAAATTACCTTCTTAAATCAGTTTATCTACGTTGGCTAGATAAAACCAAAAGCAAACGCTTTTGTCACTAAAACATATACCGTGTCGCTTCAGCAGCAGCACTATTTGTAAGTGACTTATTTTTTGATAGTTAACAAGTCTCGTCCTGCTGCTTTCGCTCAGTTGGTGTGTTACTTTATACCTTTTCTTGCTCTCGTCAGCCTGCTTAGTCAAATGTCGGTGCGCCAGGCACAGTAGTTTA
>CAZNDR010000479.1:0-3800 GCA_964571835.1 uncultured Cytophagia bacterium
AAAATGTACAGGACATGATGGCAAGGAATAAGGAGTTTGTGGGATGATACAAACTCCTTTTTTTTCTTATTAATAGCGATGGAAATTTAGCAAAAAAATGGCAGAAATTAAATTAAGACTTGACAATGTAAAATGATCTGATTATGTTTATGGTAGATAAAACCAAGAATTGAAAAATTATCTTGATAAAAAATATGGTAAATATCAAAAATGTCATCTTAATTCACTATGGAGAAATTGCTTTAAAAAAAGGCAATCGTAAGTATTTTGAACGGAAATTGACCCAGAATATTTTGCGCGCACTTTATGATCTGCCAAAAGGAAATCTAAAAATTGATTATGGCCGATTCGTTTTGTTTCTCAGCGAATTATCAGCAACGGAGCAAATTGTTGAAAGATTAAAACGAGTTTTTGGCATAGCTTATTTTTGTGTGGCTCACGCTGGAGATACCAATATAGAAATTTTAAAAGAGGAAATTTTTGAAAAAATTAAAACCAAAGAATTTACTACCTTTTGTATTCAAACCCATCGCGCCGATAAAAGTTATCCACTTACATCTGTTGAAATTAACAAAATTGTCGGGGCAAAAATTCATTATGATCTGCGTAAGCCGGTGAAGTTGAAAAATCCTGATTTGGTCTGCAATATAGAAATTTACAACGGGAAAATATTTTATTATTTTGAGCGGATCGAAGGACTGAGAGGTTTGCCAGCAGGATGCAGCGGCAGAGTCGTCAGTCTGCTTTCTTCAGGCATTGATTCCCCAGTGGCGTCGTATCAGATGATCAGACGGGGTTGCCGTGTTTTTTTTGTTCACTTTCACAGTTTTCCTTTGACTAATAAGGCTTCGTATCACAACGCGATAAAATTAGCTACCAAATTAACTGCCTACCAATATGCAACGAAAGTTTATCTGGTCCCGTTGATAAAAATTCAGGAAGCTATTATTCTCAATGCGCCGGCAAAATTGAGATTGCTGCTTTATCGGAGAATGATGTTCCGCATTGCCGAAAAAATTGCCAAAAAAGAAAAGGCACAAGCATTAGTCACTGGCGAAAGTGTGGGACAGGTAGCGTCACAGACGCTGGAGAATATTGCTGCAATTAATGAAGCAGTCACCATTCCCATCTTAAGACCGCTGATCGGACAAGATAAAGACGAGATCATTGAATTAGCACGAAAGATAGACACATTTAATACCTCCGTTGAGCCCTATGATGATTGTTGCAGTTATTTGGTTCCAGAAAATCCAGAAACAAAAGCTGATATTTTTGAAGTAAAACAGGCAGAAGAAAAAATAGAGAATTGGCGGGAGTTGGTATATCAGGCGATAGGAGCTTCAGAAATTGTAAAAATAAATTTTCCAGAATAAATTTTTGAAAAAATGAAATGAAAGGAAATCACGTTTGAGAGCTAAATTATTACTTCTCTTTCTGTTCTTAATTTCTGCATTGTTTACTTGCCTAAAAGCGCCATTTAAATATAAAAAAAAATTATGGGTCAAATTCAATCAGCCTTGAATTAAGCGGTAAAGACTAGCAATGAAGGCAAAATAGAAAACTATGTACAAGTTTATCAATTCTATTTTTATTTAACCGGCGAATCGTCATCAACAGATCGATTCAGGCCGAATCGGACGTCATTTGATGATTCTGCCTAATTTAAAAATGTGATGCTTTAAAAAGCAGTTAACAATTTAGGTAATTAAATGGCTCATCACAGTTTAAAATCAGGCTACTCACGATTAGTCGAGAGACTGAATCGTTTTCCTCAGGGAGCGCCGCCGTCAGAATTATTAAATAAAATTTTAAAGATTCTCTTCAATCAGAAAGAAGCGGACCTGGTTGCTTTGCTGCCGATCAAACCGTTTACAGCAGAAAAAGCCAGTAGAATTTGGAAATTAAATCTAATTGAAACACAAAATATTTTAGACAGGTTAGCCAGCCGAGCGCTGCTGGTCGACATAGAGCAGAATGGCAAGACGGTGTACGCGTTGCCGCCACCGATGGCTGGCTTTTTTGAATTTTCCATGATGCGTCTTCGGGATGATGTTGATCAAAAACTGCTGGCAGAGTTGTTCTATCAGTATTTGAATGTTGAAGAAGATTTCATTCGAGAATTGTTTACCAATGGTGAGACCCAGCTGGGCCGAGCTTTTGTTCACGAACCAGTCTTGTCCAATGAAAATGCGCTGCATGTTTTAGATTATGAGCGGGCAAGTGCAGTTATCAAAACCGCTACCTGCCGCGCTATTGGCATGTGCTATTGTCGCCACAAAATGTCACATTTGAACCGGGCTTGTGAGGCGCCGCTGGAAATTTGTATGACTTTCAATTCCGCGGCTGTTTCGTTGAGCAAGCATGGCTTTGCCCGCGAAGTGGATGTGGCAGAAGGGCTCGATCATTTGCAGTTAGCTTATGAAAACAACCTGGTACAGTTCGGTGAAAATGTTCGGGAAGAGGTGAGTTTTATTTGCAACTGCTGTGGCTGCTGCTGTGAAGCGATGATTGCCGCTCGGCGTTTTGCTATTTTGAATCCCATCCATACTACTAATTTTTTGCCAGCGGTTGATGATAAAAAATGTGATGGCTGTGTAAAATGTGTTACGGTTTGTCCGGTGCAAGCCATGACTCTAGTGTCAGCCCATGATCCACACAAACCCAAAAGAAAGTTGGCAAAAGTAAATGAAGAGATTTGTCTGGGTTGCGGCATCTGTGTCCGTGCCTGCTCCAAAGGATTCATCAGCTTAGAATGCCGACCAGAACGAGTCATTACGCCGCTGAATGGCACGCATCGCGCGGTGGTGATGGCAATAGAGCGAGGCAAGCTGCAAAATTTGATTTTTGATAATCGCGTGTTGTGGAGCCATCGGGCGCTGGCGGCAGTCTTAGGAGTTGTTTTAAAATTGCCGCCGCTGAAACAAGTGATGGCAAGCCAGCAGATGAAGTCTCGATATTTAGAAACATTGATTCAACGAATGAAAACAAAATAAATGAATTTTAAATTTCAGAGGCGATTTGTTAACAAAGAAGAAAATAATTTGAAAGCATAAAAAATTATTTTTGAGGTAAGGAGGCGACCATCTTGAAAGGAAATTTGTTGCATCCAATTTCAAAACAAGAATCAATCTCGCTTTTTGCTAATCATGTCTCTTCGGGCAAAGTTAAATTTTTCAAAACTGCTGGAATAAATTTTGTGCTGGGCAAACGGGAGGGGCCATATTTGTGGGATCACGACGGTGACAAAAAACTGATCGATTGCCACTGCAACGGCGGTGTGTTTAACCTGGGTCATCGGAATCCGGAAATAATTCAGACATTAAGAGACAGTCTGAACAATTTAGATATTGGCAACCATCATCTGATCAGTGCGCCGCGCGCGCAGCTAGCAAAAAAGCTGGCTGAACTGACGCCAGGGCATTTGAGCTACACAGTGTTTGGCGTGAGCGGTGGCGAAGCAATTGATCTGGCGATCAAAGTGGCGCGCGCGTTTACTCGCAGAGATAAAGTAATTTCTGCCCGGGGCGGTTATCACGGGCATACCGGCTTTGCTCTGGCTGCTGGTGATGAAAAATGGCGGGCGCCGTTTGGACGAATGGCGCCAGGATTTCAACAAATTCCTTTCAATCAGATCGATGCTGCCGAGAACGCCATAAACGATCAAACAGCAGCTATTCTGCTGGAGACCATTCCGGCGACTTATGGAATCGCTATTCCCAATCCTGATTATTTGCCAGCTATTAAAAAGCTGTGCCAGGAGCGCGGCTGTCTGCTTATCATTGATGAAGTACAAGCTGGAC
>CAZNDR010000480.1:0-3800 GCA_964571835.1 uncultured Cytophagia bacterium
TCCCCACAAATTCTTTAGGCTTTAGCCCTTCATTTCATTTGGTTTTTTTCAACTGATCATGTTCCCATTCTAACAGTTGCACTTATTACTTGAACTCACGAGGTCAATTGTCAAGATTTTTTAAGGAAATTTTTTAGTTCCTCCTGAAATTCCTCCATGTGCTTAAACCGCTTTTTGCTATCTTTTTCCAAAGCATGGGAAATTATCTTATTCAAGCCGGGCGGCAGTTTTGTATTATGAGCCGAGATTGGTCGGGGCGTTAGGCTGAAAATCTGGTCCAAAATCTTCTGCTTAGCTGTACCTGAGAAGGGATTAACGCCGGTTAATAGCTCGTACAGAATTACACCCAGCGCATAAATATCACTCGATGGCGTGTGTGCACTGTCTTTGATGCATTCAGGAGCCAAATAAGCAAGTGAGGCCACTGAGCTGTCGGTTAGGAATTGGACTGAAGGAAATAAATCAATGATTTGAAAATCGGTCAGTTTGACTAAATTTTTATTGATCACAAAAATATTATTTGGTTTTAATCGGCCATGAATATGATGCTGGGAATGTGCTTGGACCAAAATGCCGGCAGTTTTCAAACACAAGTGGACAGCTTTTTGCCAGTCATTTTTTTTATTCAATTTGTTGAAGAGGTGAAGCGGCTCTCCTTCAATGTACTCACGTGCCAAGAAGCAGAGATTTTCTTCTTTGCCGACATCATAAATTAAAGCAATATCTGGATGATCAAATTTTCCTAACTGTCTGGCGCTATTCAGAAACTGCTCCTCATTGATGAAGCGGCTATCAGCCTGGATGAATTCTGGCTTTACTATTTTAACAATGACTGGTCGTTCCAGATAGCTATCTATTGCTTGGTAGCTGATAAAAATTTCATTTTCCTGCAACTCCGTTGTCAGCTGGTACTTGCCAATTGTCTTGACATTGACTGATTTGATTTTGCTAACCTTTTTGTCGTAGCCTAATTTGTGAAGGCTGACCTGATCGAAAGTGACCGGATGTTCAACCGTTAGGTTCGACGGGGTCGCCAGCAGAAAGTCGGCGCTGTGGATGAGGCTGAAGACTGATGGCGTAACATAGATCTCAGTTTCCTTTTTTGTTATCTGGTTTTTAGTTTGCTGGAATTGAACAAATTTTTCCGCTGCCAAAATAGTCAAGCTCATTTCCACATCATCAAATAGGTAGTTGAAGCTACCATTTTGTGACAGAGCAATGGTCTGGATAACGCTTACTGCAGAAAAATATTTGTTGACCTTGCCGTCGTCGTGAGGAGCTTGCTTCTTGGAGAAGTCAACCATTATTTTGCTCAGCAGGTTTACATCTTCACCAAAAAGCAACCAGCCGTCATGAGTCGAAAAGCCATAAATATGATTTGTATCAGCATTCATATTTATGGAAATCGATTCCAGCAGAAGCTTTTCGACCTCAGCAAAATTTTGGGTTTCGGTCTTCAAAATTAACAAACAATTGGCATTGCTAAAAATCTGGTTAATAACTTCCTGTTTATCGAATGGTGAGGAGATATGCTCGTGGGAAGGTTGCCAGATTGTCAATTTATCCCACAGTAAATTAAAATCAACACCAGCATCAGAATTGTAGGCGCCAGCTTTGTCGATTCCCTTATCCCAAATATTTGAAAAAGTATTGCCTGCGAGAAATAATTCGTACTCTTCGATTTGCTTCATTGGTTGATGCTGTTGCCTGGCTGGAATTTTTTTGAGCCAGCGGTTTGTGGCTAAAAACAAGTAGACATCAAATAAATATTCGATCGATGCCACCTCGTGAACAAAGTCGATTAGAATTTCCAAATCGTCATCCGAGATGGTGAGCTTCTCCTTCTGCACTCGACTGGCTTTGAGCTGGTTAAAAATAAATAAGCTTCGACAATATCTATCTTTTGATGCCTCGAACAAACGCCGGAGCAGCTGAGCTGCAAACAAAAAATTAGTTTTTTGCCAGAGTTCATTTAAACAATAATGCAGCCAGTTATTAAATGGCGCGGTTCCAATTTCCAAAACAAGCATCAATTTCGACGTCGCTTCCAACTTTTCTTTTGTCAGGCTCAGTTGAAGCAAGGCTTGAAAAAGATTGTCAAAATTCTTGTCATCAAGCTGCAATACTTTGGCATAGATACTTATTGCTTTTTCATCGAGACGTTGATCTCTCAAATAAATTTGACAAAGGACTTTATTGATCATCAAATCGTCAGGAGTAAATTGTAATGTCTCTTCGAAGGTAGCTTGAGCCTGGCTGTCCATTTGTTTTTTAAGCATATAAGCTTTGCTGAGATTGACATAGGCCTCGGCGAACTTTTCGTCCATTTGGATTAATTCGTTGAGTCTGTCAATGGCTCTGTCATAGTTGCCGTACTGTAAGTGAGTCGTCGCTAATTCGAGCAATAGATTTTTCACCCGGCTGTCTGCTGGTGCACTTATTTTTTCTTTGGTCATACTTTGTGGGAATATTTTTTTATCCGGTTAACAATTCTCTGCTTCACCAGATCGATGATAGAGAATCGATGGTAAAATTGTCTCAATATTTTATTTTCCAGGCGGATAACATTGTTATCGCCGGATTTTAATGTCAAATTGATCTGTTTTTTATTCTTGGGCAAAGATGAGGTTCTTTCCACGACCACCACCACGGCAGTGATATTGTCGGAGCTGTCTTTGATGTTAGCGTTATCGATCAAATGTTTCAGCAGGTGGTGAATTTTATTTTTATTAAAAGCGATGATCCGTTCAATCTCATCATCAGCCAGGGCTTTGGTTAGTCCATCGGTGCACAGGAGAAAAATATCTCCAGCGGTAGCTGGTTCAATGAGCAAATCAATTTTAATGTGACTGTCAAAACCGAGCGCTCGGGTGATGATGTTTTTATTAATCAGCTTATTAGCCGCCAGCGCATCGATCTCTTTGTCTTGAATCAATTCATTAACCAACGTATGATCTTCAGTTAAAAGCCTTAATTTTTTTTCTCGGAAGCGATAAATTCGACTGTCGCCAACGTGGCCTACTATCGCATGACCATTAACAAAGGCTAATGCAGAGATCGTTGTGCCCATGCCGTGCAGATCGGAATTTTTTTGGGCTTGATTATAAATCCGCTGATTGGCTAAACGGATTGATCCAATCAAACGCGAAGCAAAATCCAATCTCTCTTGGCATAAATCTGAGGTTATTTTATAAAAATATTTTTCATCAAGGGCTCGATACAATTCGCCAACAGTTCTGACAGCAAGCCGGCTGGCAATTTGGCCTCCGCTGTGCCCACCCATGCCATCGCAGATCACAGCCAAATTATTTTTTTCAAAAACGCCGAAAAAATCTTCGTTGGTCGATCGCACAACTCCGATATCACTGCGGCCTTCGATTTTCAATTTTATCTGTTTCAAAAGGATGAGGCTCTTTGTTTGATTAATCGTTTTCGTCGAAATGAAATCTGCCAATGGATAACAATCAACAGCGCCAAAATTACTAACGACAGGCTCAGGACTAAATAATAAATTAGCTGCTGATTGCTGTGGAGTTCTCCACAGCTATTTTGAAGCGCATTCAAATTTAATTGTCCCCACAAAATCGAAGATTTTTTAACCCGAAGGTTCGATTCGAAAATGGAAAAGCTATTATTATTTTTGCGAAGCAGGATATCCAGCCAGCCGTCGTTGTTCATATCAGCGACCAAAGGTGTTCCGATGGCGGCAGCGCTGTTATTAATTACGGATAGAGATTCATTTAATTTTTTGCCAGTAGCACCATTGAACATTTGAACTGCACCGTTGATATCTGCCAGAA
>CAZNDR010000481.1:0-3784 GCA_964571835.1 uncultured Cytophagia bacterium
CGTTTGATCATGAATTATCTTTTCTTCCTTGCTTTTTGCTCTTTTCTCTTGCTGCTTATTTTGCCCTTGTTATCATTGATGATTAAGCCGGCTTTTTCCCGGCTGGGCGAATTTATTACCTATTTTAATGCAATTCTCATTTTCGTTTTTCTTGCTGTTCCCAGCGCTGCAATTGGTGGAGTTTTTCCTACCATTGCCAGACATTATATTCAATTGCCACATAAAATTTCTTATGAAATTGGCTTGTTGGGCGGCTTGCTTTTCTCCGGAATAACCATAGGCTGTTTATTAAGCAGCTTTGTTTTATTTCAAATAATTGGAGTGAAACAAAGTCTCATAATTGCTGCGCTGCTGTTCCTTGTTTGTGCCTTCATGCTCAAAATGCTATTGAGCAATGTTGAGCCAAAGATTTTATTGGAGACCGAGTTTTTTGATAAGCAACTCAAATTATTCTCTGCTCAATATGAAAAAGAATCTCAGATTTTTAGACAATTGGTGCATGTCGAGCTAATTTTTTTGGGTTTTTTATTTATCTCTTTTTTGCAGTTATGGATTCGCTGTGCTGATTTTGTAATGGATGCTAAAATCTATTCTGCAAAAGTTTTATTGAGTTTTGCGTTTGCTGGAGTTGCTTTCGGTTCATTCATTTATTCTTGGAATTATCGCCACCACAAAAAAATCTATGCTGGCTTTGGATTATTGCCGATTTTTATAAGCGCTTTTGGAATTTTATCAATAGCTGCTTTTCCAGCACTAAATCAACTAAATCAAAATCTCACTTCTTTTCTCAACTTCATTCCCTATTGGTACCTGCGACTTGCCATTTACGTTCTGAACGCCGCTTTAATTGTTTTCTTTCCTGCTCTGCTTATCGGCATATCATTTGTGCTGGCGAACAGGATTACATTAATCAATTTACAGCAAAAAGCTGTTTCTGCTGGCTTAAATATCGCTTTATTTTTTCTGGGCGCTTTTCTTGGATTAATTCTTGTCGGAATCTGGCTCTTGCCAGCTGTTGGCTTGCAGAAATCGCTTTTTTTGGTCGCTATGTCCAACTTTATTACTAGCTTGATTTTTTTATTTGTCTATTCCTTTAAATATCAAAAAATCAGAAAGCCCGCGCTTATTTTTGCTTTCGTGCTTCTCTTAGTAGTGTTGTCATATCTCATTCCCTCAAATCATATGCAGAAAATTTATACCCAAAATAATGTTACAGATAGGCTATTGTATGTAAAAGAAGATATGAATTCGACTGTCACTATTCATCAATCGTTGCCATCAAATTACTTATACTTGTCTTCAAACGGAATGCAAATCGGAGAAAATCCGGAAAAAGTTTTTTTAGTAAGACAAATACTGAGCCATCTACCACTGCTCCTTCATCCTCGGCCGAGCTCTGTGCTGTTGATCGGATTCGGTGATGGTGAAATCCCGCGCCGCATACTTCTGCATCAAATCGAAAGGCTTGATTGCATAGAAAATGCTCAGGCTGTTTTTAGCACCTCACTTATCTTTAATAAGTCTCTGGATTTTCATTCAGCAAAGCAGAAGGTCAATTTCATTTCCATGGATGAATTCAACTATCTTGAATTGACCGACAGAAACTATCAGGTCATTATCAACAATTGCTTTTTCCCTGGTTATCGTGCCAGGAATAACTTTTTCAGCCTTGATTTCTATCAAGCCTGCTTTGACCGATTAGCCTCACCTGGCATTTTGGCTGTGCCCATCCCTTTTTATGGCTTGACAATAGAAGATTTTAAAATCCTGCTACGAACTTTTTATGCAGTCTTTCCCAATATGACGATCTGGCTTAATAACAATGATCCTAATCAGCACGTCTTAGTGCTCGGCAGAAAAAATTTTCCTGACAGCATAAATGTCAAGCAACTTGACTTCCGGCTAAAAAACGCTGATCTTGACAAAGAATTATCAGCTTCAAATCTGAACAATCTGTCGGAGATTTTAGATTGCTTCCTCATGGGTCCAGGCGAAATAAACAAATTAACCTTAGGAGTACCGATAAACAGCATCAATAATCCAATAATTGAATTTTCCGCTCCCAAAACGGAAGCCAATTCTCTTCTGACAAATCGTATTTTTCAGCTCTTAAAAAGTTATCGAGAACCCGTTTTCCCGTTTCTCTTTTTCCCAGACACCTCTATTGAGGCAACGGATGAATTGAGAAGCAAACTCGATCAATATTTTAAAAGCAGCGATTTTATTTTAGAAGGCTTTTCTGAACTTCTGCTCGCCCATGAAGAGAGGGCAATCGGTCTTTTTCAACAAGCCTATCTGCAAAATCGAGCCGACAAAACTGCTAAAAAATTTTTGGATAAATATTTTGATGCAACACTAATCGCCTCTCCGGCGACCGCATTTGAATTAACTGAAAACGCTAAAGTCTTCTTCCAAAAAACAGAATACGACACTGCCATAACCTTGCTGCAAAAAGCTATCGCATTAAATGATCAATATGCACCAGCTTACTTTGCGCTGGGCTTAAATTATGAAATTATCGGAGATTTTACTTCTGCGGAACAAATGTATCAAAAGACCTTGCAGCTCAAGCCTGATCTGCAAAATGTCAGCAACCGGCTTAAGAAGGTGAAAGAGATTTTAGAAATAGAGAGCTTAAAATAGCTTTGCTAAAATCTAATGTAATTGGATTCTCTTCTTATTCGCATCAAAATGACTGGGAAATTAAATGTTACGGAGAAAAGAAGCCTCCCGCATTTTTCTTTTATTGGCGGCTAATGGGGCATGAGAAACCAATTTTTTATAATCTGAATTTTGTTTGATTTGATAGCCTGCTCAAATTTAATGAATACAGAGCACCTTAATAATTTGGTCTTGCTGCTCTCTTTTTAGCACACCAAAGTACAGACCTGATCCAACCGACAGACCTTGGTTGTTTTTGCCGTCCCAAAAGACACTGTGCTCGCCTGGCAAAAATTCCTTATCCAAAAGCCTTATCACTTCCTGTCCTAAATAATTAAAGATTTTCAAGCTTATTTTTGATGGCTTATCAACTGAAAATCTGATCATAGTCGTTTCATTAAAGGGATTGGGAAAATTTTGGTGAAGCTCAAAAGCAAGCGGCAGGGATTTATTTTTGACATTTACCTTTGTTGGCGTAAATTCCCACCTGTCTTCACTTGTCGGTGCGTGTTCCCATTGCACGATAAATTTATCACCGGCATCGACTACACTGCTATCAGATTTCAATCGGAAGGATAATTTAAACATGACCTCATGCGGATTTATCGGCTTATTGAGATAATAAGTGCCCGTCGGATCATAATCGGTGGTCATAACAAAAAGTATTTCGTTGCCGCCATATTTTGTAGTATCCGGCGCCCACAAACCATCGCAGGTCTCGCTATTAGGTTTCTCATAAAAGCAGACATTGACTGGTGAAACTTTTTCACCTCGCCAGGTCTTCCATACTAAAAAAGAATTAGGTTGAATAGCTGACGGTACTGGTTGGCTGTTATATAAATAGCGATAAGCAAGTTGTCCATTTGGATTGCCTATCACGCCGTTGACACCAATATTGTTCATAAATTCTATTTCTAATGAATAAATATTTTCGGAAGAGGCGGTGCCAACTCTTACGCCACCGTTAAAAAATTCTCCTCCAAAATTAACGCCATCAAGTCCAGCAACATGACCGCCAGCGACATCTTGATAATACGCTGCTGAAATTCCTTCTTTGGGAATGTTTGCTTTCACAATTTTAAAACCGTCGGTGATGGGAATGTTGTAAGCATACATATCGGGC
>CAZNDR010000482.1:0-3769 GCA_964571835.1 uncultured Cytophagia bacterium
TTGGGCTAAAGCCCACGTGATTTCGGATTGCATAAGTTTCTCCGCCATAAATGGCAGAGCTATTCATAAAAATTGAATAGCTCCGTTCTTTAGAACGGAGATCTTTTAATTTCCCCACCAATTCTTTGGGCTTTAGCCCTTCAGTTCATTTGGTTTTTTTCAACTGGTCATTCATATTAGTATTAGGGATTTGGAATTTTTTTTAAGTGGAGCTGAAAAATATCGATGACTTTTATTGTAGAAAAGTATCAAGACTCTCTGGCAAACCAGTGGGATGACTTTGTCTGGCAGTCAAACAACGGAACGATTTTTCAAACGCGAAAATTTCTAAATTATCATCCACGCGATCGTTTTGAAGATTTTTCGCTGTTATTCAAAAAAGACGATCGTCTGAAAGCTCTTTTTCCAGCGACAGTTCGTTTTGAAGGTCACCGTCGCCTTCTGTCGTCACATCGTGGCGCGTCGTATGGCGGATTGGTAACTAAATATAATTTGAGCATCAAAGATGCCTTTGCGATGGTCGAATCCTTGGTCGAGTACGCGAAAAGTGCTAACTTCCTCGGCATCGAATTAACTCCTTCACCGCTCAATTATCATTTGCGCCCCTCCAATTATATTGATTTTGCTTTGGTGAAAAATGGCTTTGGCTATAAAAAAAGGGAAGTCTCCAGCGTCATTCCGTTGACCTTCAGCGAGAATGAAGTATTGAATACTTTTTCCTCTGAATCACGACGAGCAGTCCGACGAGCCGTCAAGCTTGGCGTACAGGTTAGGGAGAGTGAGGATTACGAAACTTTTTATAAAATTTTGAAAAGAAATTTGAAAATGCGCCATAATGTTCAGCCAACGCACACGCTCGATGAATTGCTCCTTTTGAGGAAAATTTATCCCGACCGCATTCGCTTGTTTGGTGCGTACGTAGAACACGAAATGGTCGCTGGCGTGGTGATGTTCGATTGTAATGAACGGGTTGTTCTGGCGTTTTATATTAGCCACAATGAAGATCGGCAACAATTTCGTGGCGTCAATTGCCTTTTTTATGAAATTATTAAATGGGCAATTCGAAAAAAATTTGCCTACCTCGATTTTGGCATTTTTACAGTTAATATGGATCCCAACTGGGGGCTGGGCAGATTTAAAGAAAGCTTCGGTGCTCAGGGTATCTTTCGCGATACTTTTTTAAAATATTTGGATTAGCTAACCTTATGCCGCTGAGATGGCGAGTTACAGAGTTTCTTGTGCTTTTCTATGTGACATAAAAACGTCAATTAAAAATGAAAATTCTCCATATCGCTCCTTTTAATGTTGCTGGTGTTCCAATCGCTTTTGTAAAAGCGGAAAGACGGTTAGGGCACTTGAGCCGTTTAATTACACTGGGAAAAAATCCACGCCGCTATGAAGAAGATATTTGCTTAAATTTACCCTTTCTTGATTTTAAAGGACTCACAATTTTCAAATCCTTAATTAGCGGGAAAGCGAGAGTTAAGATCAGCAATCGTATTCCACAGCGTGCCGCCATTCCTCTCTATTGGCGGCCCAATCCGCTGGAACGATTGCTGATTTTTTTTAGAGAAAAAATTTGGCAATCGAAAATCAAAGCAATACAAGAAGAGATTGATATTTTCCAGTTCGATGTAATCCAATTAGACGGCGGCATTGGTTTTTATCGAAATGGCAGAGATATATTGGAATTAAAGCGGGCTGGCAAAAAAATTATTTGCTGCTACACCGGAAGCGATTTGCGCCTGCGCGGCGTCATTCCGCAAATTGATGCCATTGCTGATTTAAATATCAGCGTTGAGTTTGATCACCTGCAGCTTCATCCCAATATTCATCATGTCTTTTTTCCCTTTGATGCTTCGCCGTTCATTTCTTCACCAATTAAAAATACTGAAATGCTGAACATCGGGCATGCGCCGACCAACCGGGCTGCTAAGGGCAGCGATATCATTATTCCCATGGTAAAAAAATTAGAAAAGAAATATGCCGTCAAATTGGTGCTGATTGAAAATATGTCTTACCGAGAGGCTTTGCAGCTCAAAGCTCAATGTCATATTTTTATTGACCAGATCGGGCAGCTTGGCTACGGCATTAGTGGTTTGGAGGCATTGGCAATGGGCATTCCCACCTGTTCCTGTCTGGCGCCTAGATTTGATGAAAAATATCCTGACAACCCGTTTATCGTAATTGATGAAACGAACCTGGAGCAACGATTGGTGCAATTGATCAAAAACAAAGAGTTGCGGTTAAAAAAAGGAAGAGAAGGGAGGGAGTGGGTGAAACAGCTTCATGATCCGATTAAGGTTGTACAAAAGATTCACCAGTTGATTCATTCTATTTAAATCAAATCTTTACAAAACAACTTAGTTCGCTAATGAGCTTTTGTCATTTAGCGACATTAAAGATTATAGCGAATCCTTTCTTTTCCTATCTCACATAAAAATCCCAAAGAAAGCTAAAGGCAAAAATTTTTCCGCTCTTGCGACTAAAAGAAAAACTTGTGCCAAAAGCGGCTTTATCAGAATGAGAATCAGGGATTATATTAGCTTTATATTTTTTGTTTGAACCATGATAACCTAAAAGAAAGAGAGAGAGCAAGGTATTTTGCGATATGTTTTTTGATGCTTCGAATTTATAATGGATTTCATTCCCAGCTTGATTATATAGATGGCCGAAATCTGCCACAAAATGATTCATTTCACCTCGAATTCGAAAACCAATCAAAGCGCTAAGATTTAAAATGCTGTGTGATAAATTTGAAGAAAAACTTAGGTCAAATTCATTATCTTCAATCCACAATTCGCTACCACATTTCCCCAACTCAAAACCAACGCGCAGCCAAAGTGGAAATTGTATAGGAACTTTTATATTCGTCCATAAGTCAGGAGTAAGCCATGAGATATCGCCACCATTGGATGCAAATAATCCTCCAGCCTGAAAAGCTGAATTGATATTTACAATTTTTCCATTATATAGTCGATAGGTAACATAGATATAGCACTCAGCATAATTAATATTTTCCGAACTAGCATTGCTGCTTTCGTCAAATTCATTTATTCCATTGAAAATAAAGCCAGTTAATTCCCATTTTTTAAATGAAAAGCGAGCTTGGTAGCTTTGATCACTATAAATTAGAAAATCGAACGTATATATTTGGGAAAGAACAGTTGTAGGTAAAAAATGTCACAAGCTCTATGCCATTGAAGATCAGGCTCGAAACGACAAACTCGATCATTAAGCACGTTATCGGCTAAGGCAGACGTATGCCCAGTCGCTACTGGTTGAGATAAAGACCTGGCTTGATTAAAACAGTAAGCACGTATTGCCCAAAAGTGCATTGGGCAAAGCCATTGGCTATTCTTTAAGCCAATGGTCACAGCTGGTGCGCTATCCGGAACATGGTTATTTAGAGATCGACAATAACTGGATTGAAAACGTCATTCGTCCGCTGGCGCTGGGCCGAAAAAATTATTTATTTGCCGGCTCGCATGATGGCGCCCGTCGTGCGGCTATCATCTACTCATTGGTGGCAACCGCCAAAAAGCACAACGTTGAGCCGTTTGCCTATCTCAAGGATGTGATTGTCCGCATCGCGGATTTTCCCTACAACAAACGCGATCTGCTGCTCCCTCCGCACTGGCAGCCCGCTGCCTAGACTTTCTATGTCAAAGAACTGCTCGGTTTTTTATCAGGTGTAGTTGACCGAAGGGATACTATTAATATGAATGACCAGTCAAAAAGCTGATTGGGCTAAAGCCCACGTGATTTC
>CAZNDR010000483.1:0-3756 GCA_964571835.1 uncultured Cytophagia bacterium
CCGACAGAATAAGCAAAGCAAAATGGATTTAATCCGTAAGGATTTTATTTGTTGAAGGTCAACTGACCTTGCACCCCTACAACAATTTTTGAAATGAAGTACTTAGTAGAAAAATCAATCCCTCAGCTTAAGCTTATTAGTTTACTATTTTTCAAATAAGCCAATAAGGTTTTGGTTCTATTAACTTGTTGTAGCTACCAAGGTCTAATATTTAAGTGTTTTGCCCTGTCTAAAGATTATTCTTTGTTTAACCAAATTTGCGCCCAAGATTTATAGCTTATTCAAAAATCAAGTTGAAAAATAATCTCTGTAGCTTGATGCCAATGCAATTGGTCGCTAATGGCTATTTCGTTAACTGGTCATTCACATAACTAATACAACAGTAGTGTCCTTTCAAGGAACCACTGGCAGAGGCAGTCGTTTTATAAAAGAATAAAAATACTGGGAAAAGAATTTATACCGAAATTTTCCAATATATTGGTCGCGTTTGGAACTCGCCCCGAAGCGATTAAAGTAGCTCCAGCTATTCTTGAATTGGAAAAACGTACCGGTGTTAGCGTTATTAAAGTAGCGACTTCCCAACATCACGAGATGCTGCAGCAAGTGCTCAAGTTATTTCTTATTAAGCCTGATTTCGACTTGAAAATCATGCAACAGAATCAAACGCTTGTTCACATTGTCGAGAAAGTTATGGTTGGATTCAAGGCTGTGCTGCAGCAAGCGCGGCCCGATATTGTTTTAGTTCAGGGTGACACGACCTCAGCCTTTGCTGTTGCTTTAACCGCCTTTTATGAGGGCATTCCCGTCGGGCATATCGAAGCCGGCTTACGCACCTGGAATATCCATTCGCCATTCCCGGAGGAGGCAAATCGTCGCCTGATCAGCACGATTGCGCAATACCACTTTGCGCCCACTGAAGGAAATAGACAAAATTTGCTCCGCAAAAACATCACGCCTGAATCCATTCTTGTCACTGGCAATACCGTCATTGATGCGCTTTATTACCTTTTAACAAAATACACTTCCCATTCTTTTGCTGATCAATTTTGTGTTAATAGCGAGCGGCTTATTCTGGTAACAGCCCATCGCCGCGAGAATTTTGGCGAGCCAATCAAAAATATTTGCCACGCCTTGATTGAAATAATCGACCAACATCCGGACATTGAAATCGTTTACCCGGTTCATTTAAATGCCAATGTGCAAAAACCAGTGAGGGCCTTGTTATCTGGAAACCAGAGGATTCATTTGCTTGATCCAGTAGATTACCTTGATTTGTGCTCTTTGTTGAACAAAGCCTATCTCGTGTTGACCGATTCTGGTGGCATTCAAGAAGAAGCACCTGCTCTGGGCAAACCGGTAATCGTGTTGCGCAACGAAACTGAACGCCCCGAAGCTGTAGAGACCGGAACTGTGGTTGTCGTCGGCACGACAACTAAGAAAATTTTTGATAAAGCCCATGAGCTGTTGACCAACGAACAGGCTTATCAAAAAATGGCGCGAGCTATCAATCCCTACGGCGACGGCAAGGCTGCCAATCGGATTGCGGATTTTTTACTCAGCTAATTTTTAGCTTTGGCAGAGGTCGACGGCAGGCATAAAAACAGTTACAATTATTTCTGGCCATAAATTTAATTTCAGTAACTTATCACAGAGCAAAAATGAAAAATAGAATCAACTGTCTATCTTTTAGCATCCCCGCCAGCCCGGCTTCAAAGGGGGAATACTGGGAAGTCACTCATTGAATCCTTGTGCTCAAAGAGCAGGAATGTAGAGGGGCGTTATAATTTTTTGATGCCCAGTGATTGGTTACAATTTTACCCATCAGCAATTTTTAATAAATTCATACCTGCTATTTTTTCCCCTGTCTGACTGGTAGTCCAATTCTCTTCGATTTGGGAAAAGGGCACTATCTACTCAAAATCATTTTTTTAGCTAACGTATGAGAATCAGAAACTAATTGATAAAAATAAAGGCCGGTAGGCATATTTTCTGGCTTCCATGGCACAGCATAATTGCCAGCCGGGAGTGTTGCCTCCATGAGTGTCGACACTTTTTGCCCGACTAAATTATAAATGTTGAGCGCCACCTTTTCTGTCGCAGGAAGGGAAAAGGAGATTTGTGTTGACGCATTAAATGGATTAGGATAATTCTGTTGCAAGATAAATTGTGAAAGCATCTTGGTCGGATTAGGCACAACCGCAAGCGACGAATTCGATTCCCCTCTGGTCGGTTTATCAAAGAATTTCCAGGTATTACTGCCGTCTGGGAAACGCCCTTCACTTTTATCTGATTGTTGTTGACCAAAATCATAAAAATCCAAGCCTGTTATACTGTCAGCCGCCGTCAACATAATGACCTCCTTCCCATCTGAAGAAAAGCCAAAGCCCAGCGCATTTTCATAGATGACAAGATATTCGTCTGGATCAAGTGTCGTTCCTTGCGGAAATGTCCATTTGGTACGATTCGCCAATTCATCTGATAAAAAACAACCCGACAGATTAAAAGTACTATCACTGCGATTATAGATTTCCACCCAATCATCAGGACCGCCGAAATTACTCGTAGTCAGAAATTCGTTAATACAAATGGGCGAAAAAAGTTCGCTTGTTTCATTACTGGCGCCTAGTGTAGGATTCAACAGGTATTCTGGTGCAGTACCACTCTGGGGCAGAAAACCCATGGAAACATCGGCGCTCATTATGCCATATTTCCAGCCATGAATGAGCACTTTGCCATGCTCTGCCGTTTCAAAAATCGCCACCTCTTCACCTGCTGATGAAAGCTTAAAATCAAGATGCAGGCTTCCCTGCTCTATGTCGTTATCTGCCCATAGCACCAAATATTTACCTGGCGCTAAACTTAGCGATGGCAAGACAAACGATTTTGGAGCTTGCAAGGAATTGCTCACATACATATTCGCTAAATCTACAGCCATGGAATCCTCATTATGGATTTCTAACCAGTCATCATACTCACCAAATTCATCTGCATTGACCGAATTGTTAACCGCTAACAGTTCTGTGATGCGGAGCTTCGGCAGTTTGTGATCGACAGTATAGGCGTGGTACTCGGCAGGAGCTGCTTTAGGCCAA
Organism: uncultured Cytophagia bacterium; assembly: GCA_964571835.1. GTDB lineage: Bacteria > Zhuqueibacterota > Zhuqueibacteria > Thermofontimicrobiales > Thermofontimicrobiaceae > CAZNDR01. Next base: position 3,093 of record CAZNDR010000483.1, read on the forward strand.
CTGTCTTGCTGACCGACACTGTCGGTAGCTATAGCGTAGTATTTCACCAATGTTCCGCTTGGCTGAGCAGGAATAATTGTGCTGAAAATAGAGTCACCAGCGGCGGCGTCGCCATTGGTGCCATCATCGTACATAGCTTGAGCCAAAAAGCCTTGTCCAACATCCACAAACAGATCTACCTGTGATAATCCTTCCTGGTCGAAAGCAATTGCCGTCACCTTGACATTGTCGGAACTGGTAGGCAGGGCGATAGAACGCTGACCATCCTTGCAGGTAGGACGCACATTTTCGGTATAGACGCTGTTCTTTTCGCCCGGAGTTCCATCAGCTAACAAACTGGGGTCCCAGCTGGTTGGCAGTGAATTGTCAAGCCCAGGATGAAGCAGCTCTAACGATGGCCCGTTGCCATCTGGTAAGGCAGGCCAATTCCCACCATCATCGTAGGCAACACTGTCATATAATGTTCCAGTCGCATCAAATAATCGAACGATATCACCGCCATTACCCAATGACCAGCCATTGCCGCTGGCGTCAAAATCATTCGGATTGATATTTACGACCTGAGGATATTTCAGTTTAAACTGAGAAATATCTCCTGCAATGACCAGATACTCACCAGAGCCTAACAGCCAATTGATAGTGCATGGCGCATGGCTATCATTAT
>CAZNDR010000484.1:0-3753 GCA_964571835.1 uncultured Cytophagia bacterium
GCCAGAATTTGATAAGAAAAATTTTTCTAAACAAATAATTTAGTATAATTTTACTTAAAAAATATTAAGATAAGCATTAAATCCCCCCAATTTTTTCATTCATCTGATTCACTGCAAAAGAATGAAATTGGCAGTTCTTGTGAATTTTGAACATGTGGATGAGCTTATCATGCATTGCTGTTATGTATCGACGAGCATGTAATGATGTTCGATAGAGCGCCAATTTCTTAACGTTGTTTCTTAAAATTGAAACAAATAAGCGGTTTTTTTAAGTGAGATCTTTTCTAATGGCAAATTTTATTCACCTTCACAATCATACCAAGTACAGTTTGTTGGACGGTGCCTGTCGTATTAAAGATATGATCAAAAAATGCATCGATTATAATATGGATGCATTGGCGATCACCGACCATGGAAATATGTTTGGCGTCATTGATTTTTATACTCAGCTAAAAAAGAATCACATCAAGCCAATCATTGGGGTTGAAGTTTATATCGCTCCGGGCAGCCGATTTGAAAAGTCATCCTCGAAAGGACAAACCGACACCTCGTTTCATTTGATTCTGTTAGCCAAGGATCTGTTAGGATATAAAAATTTGATGAAGCTGGTCTCCATTGGTTACCTGGAAGGTTTTTATTATAAGCCGCGAATCGATAAAGAAGTACTTAAATTATATTCGGGCGGGCTCATTGCGCTGTCAGCCTGTTTGAAGGGTGAAGTGGCTCGATTGATTTTACGCGACAACCTGGCAGAAGCAAAAAAGTCGGCGCTGGAATATCAAGCGATTTTTGGCGAGGATTACTATCTGGAAATTCATCGTCTGAATATTCCCGAGGATGAAAAGGTCATCAAAGGTATGGTGGAGCTTCATCAGAAAACTGGCATTCCGCTGGTGGCGACAAATGACATTCATTATCTGGAGCGCGAGCATGCTAAAGCCCACGAAGTTTTGGTGTGCCTGCAGACTGGAAAAACGCTAAAAGATGAAAAAAGAATGCAGCTCACGACTGATCAGGTCTATTTCAAGTCTGCTGATGAAATGATAGCCTTGTTCAAGGATTTGCCCGAGGCCATTGAAAATACTGTCCTGATAGCCAATAAATGCAATCTGGAGCTTGATCTTAATCAGCTTCATCTGCCTCGCTTTGCCGTACCTGAAGAGCATGCTGATTTATCTCTCGATTTATATCTGCGCTACTTAGCCGAACAGGGTTTAAAGGAACGATTTTCTCAAATAACACCGCAACTGCAAGAACGGCTAAATCACGAATTGGCTATTATCGAAAAGACAAAATATGCCGGCTATTTTTTAATTGTGAAAGATTTTATCGACTATGCCCGCAGCAAACAAATTCCCGTTGGTCCAGGAAGAGGGTCTGCTGCCGGCAGCCTCGTCTCCTATTGTTTGAAAATTACTAATATTGACCCGATAAAATATGATCTGCTTTTTGAACGGTTTCTCAACCCTGATCGAGTCAACATGCCAGATATTGATATTGATTTTTGTTATGAGCGCCGGGAAGAAATTATTGATTATGTAAAAAAGAAATACGGTGAAGCAAACGTCACTCAGATTATCACCTTCGTTAGTATGGCCGCTCGCGCTGTCATTCGGGATGTCGGCAGAGTGCTGGGCATGAGTTTGTCTGAAGTGGATAAAATCGCCAAATTGATCCCGGCAGAACTTGGCATGACATTGGACAAGGCACTGGAGAAAGTCGAAGAGCTGCGAAAAATTTCCCAGCAGGATGAAATTCATCAGCAGCTTATTGAATATTCAAAAGTGCTGGAGGGGTTAGCGAGGCATGCCTCGACCCACGCCGCCGGTGTGGTGATTACGCCAGAAGAATTGACAAATTATACGCCGTTAGTCAAATCCAGTCAAGGCGATATTACTACCCAATATGACATGAAAAGTCTGGAGAAAATAGGCGTTCTCAAAATGGATTTTCTGGGCTTGAGGACGCTTACCGTGATGGACAACACCTTAACACACCTCAAAAAGCGAGGCGTTGAAATAGAACTTGATAATATTCCCCTGGAAGATCCACAGGTAATGGAAATTTTTAGCAGCGGGCAGACGGTCGGAATTTTCCAATTTGAAAGTGCCGGCATGAGAGAAAATTTACGTCGATTGAAGCCTCATACCATTGGTGATTTGATCGCTATGAATTCGCTGTATCGCCCCGGTCCCATGGAAATGATCCCTGATTATATCACGAGAAAATATAATCCAAAAATCATCACGTATCTTCATCCTAAACTGGAGCCGATTCTAAAAGAGACCAACGGCATTATTGTTTTTCAAGAACAGGTGATGCGCATTTCTAGTGAGTTGGCTGGCTTTAGCATGGCAAAAGCCGATGAGCTGCGCCGCGCCATGGGCAAGAAAAAAGAAGATGTCATGGCCAAACTGAGTGTGGAATTTATTGCCGGCGCGGTTAACAATGAAATCTCCTCTAGGGCAGCCCAGGATATTTATGAGTTGATGAAGAAATTTGCCAAATACGGCTTTAATAAATCTCATGCCGCTGGCTACTCAGTGATCGCTTATCAAACAGCTTATTTAAAAGCGTATTTTCCGGCTGAATTTATGGCGGCCAACCTAACCAGTGAAATGGGTGATACAGACCGAATCGTGATTCTGATTGAAGAGTGCAAGCGGCTGGGCCTAAGCGTGCTGCCGCCGGATATTAATAAAAGCGAGATTGAATTTACCGTTGATGGAAAAAACATCCGCTTCGGATTGAACGCCATAAAAAATGTTGGCAAAAGTGCTATCAAATCGATTTTAGCTGCTCGGAAAACTGTCGGAGAATTTAAAACCATTTTTGACCTGTGTAATCATGTCGATCTACGGTTAGTCAATAGAAAGGTTCTGGAAAGTTTAATCCAGGCGGGAGCACTTGATTCGCTGAAAGGGCATCGAGCCCAACTTATGGCAGCGCTTGACTTGGCCAATCAATTCAGTCAGCGCACAGCCGCTCAAAAAGCCAATGGTCAGAGGAATATCTTTGATGGTGTCGCTGATGCGGACGAGGTGGGACAGCCAGAATTGCCTGCAGTCGACCAATGGAGTGAAAAAGAGCAATTGCGTCGTGAAAAAGAAATGCTCGGCTTTTATTTTTCAGGGCATCCACTTGCCAATTATTCGCTGGAGTTGGCAATGTTCTCCAAACAGCAATTGAATAATATTAACTCTATGGAAGACAATGAAATTATTCACGTGGGAGCAATGATTACACAATTTAAAAAGCATTTTGATAAAAAGAACCGTCCGATGGCTTTTGTCACTATCGAAGATTTAACCGGTTCGGCTGAGCTAATCGTTTTTGCTGATGCTTATCAAAAATATGCGCATCTCTTAGACGCGGAAACTCCTTTGTTTGTTACCGGAAAAATTTCAGCTAAAGGTGAACAGGGGCAAACCAAGATCATTTGTGAAGAACTGGTTTCCCTGGCAGATGTGTGGCAATTACGGGTGAAAAACTTGCATATCGGCATTCAAACGGAAGGAATGAGTGAGGAATCGCTTTATCAAATAAAGGAATTGATAGCCGAAAATGAAGGAACCTGTCCCATTTTTCTTAATATTAAAACGCCCGCCAATGGCAATTATGTCATCAGAGCGAAAAGAATGATGGCTGATATTAATGCCTCATTTACTGCTAAATTAGCTAAGCTCGTAGGTCGTGAAAATATCTGGATCGAAGGGTAATTGGTGTAGCAAGTTTTTTTTATCTGATTTAGAA
>CAZNDR010000485.1:0-3724 GCA_964571835.1 uncultured Cytophagia bacterium
CAAAATCATCGATGCTATTCTTTGATGAGATAACATCGCTGATTCATTAAAATTTAAAGAAATCAACCGACAATGTCATGAATCTCAAACTTACATTCAAAACAGAGATATTCGTATCTATTATTGTTGTTTGTATGGTGTATTTTAGCATGCCGGTTATCAATTGCTGGCAAAAGGGATTAGACCATTGGTTGATGCGCAAAAACGTGACGAATAAATTTGATGTGCCAATTAATATTGTTTATTTTGATGAACAAGACATTGAGCAACTTGGCGGCTGGCCGTTGACGAGAAATGCCTATGCTTTTTTAATTGAAAAATTATTTTCACTTGATGTCCGACTCATTGGTATTGATGTATTCTGGGGCGAGCGATTGGTGAGCCATGATGAGAACGATTTTTTGTTAGCGTCTGTTCTGAATAAAATTCCGCGCTTGGCAGGCAGCTTTTATTTTGAAAGCCTAACTGGCTATTCAAAATGGATGTTTTACACCGAGGAAAACATTCCCTTCATTTTACCTTGCCAATCCTTAATTTCCTTCCAGGAGAGTTTTGATGACGATACGTATGAAGGAATTTTCGAAAAAGTGGACAACTCGTTAAACCCAGACCATGAAAACATAATCATCAAAAGGAAATTTAAAACCGATTGGACTGAGTATTCAATTCATTCTCAATTTAATTTTGGCATCGCCCAAAAAATAAGAAGTGGAATACGAATGCAAGATAACGCTTTTAGAAGTAATCTGTGGGATGACTATTTATTCACAGACAATAAGGCGAAGCAAAACAGCCGAGAGATTATCATCGAGCCGCGATGGTCGGTAATTTTATCAAGAAATTTTTATTAACAAATGAATCATGCCTATAAAAAATTTGCTGAGAATTCAGAGTCTCAGGCAGTTTTTAATCAGCGACATAAAAGGGAAAAGTTTTTTTATGATTTTGAATATCAATTTTATTGGCTAGCCTTTGTCGCCGATCCTTCACTGGCAAAGGTTTTAGCGGATTATAATAACGTGTTCGGAAACCGTTTAACAAAGGGTGCTTGGCACTTGCAATTGAATATCCAACGCGCCTCTGATTTTATCAACGATAAATATTTTAAAATTTTTGAGACAAAAGCATTGTTAGAACTGTTCCATCCGAATCTCCAATCTCAATCAAACCAGATCCAGCTTATGGCAAATTATGGAATATCCGATTATGTGCAAATTGGCATGAATTGTTCTGGCATTTTAGAAAAATCTTTCAAACCTTCTCCAGAGGCTACAGCTTCCAAATGGTTCAAGAGAGAGAACTTGCTCAGCACGGTCTGCATTGATGCTGCGAATTATGCCTTTTCTTCTCGCTGGGAAAGCATTTATGGATGGGATAATCTTTCTTCAATCAACCTATAAGATAAGCCACTCCTGCAGCCCAAAATGTTTAGAGGAAAAATTGAGTGTTCGTTTCATTCATTCTCGACTGCTGATGAATTTTATAGCGATATAAACATTTTCGATGCCATAAAAAATAGCTATGATTTTCCCTTTTACAATAATAAAGTAGCTGATATTAACAGCGAGCTGAAGATGGGTTTGTGGGGAAATATCGAGTTTCAATATTGCGGTCAATATTTTTATTATTCTTCTGCTGACAGGAATTACCTCGATAAAGACTGGCAGGTGGACCTTTGTTTGCGTTGGCAGCCATTTAAAAGATTGAAAGTAGAGCTATTGCAGAATTCTGCCCGCTTTACCAATAATTGGGATTCGTGTTTCAGCTATTACCTTGATCCTTTTATTAATGTGTACGATGTGGATTATGAATTTTATAACAAGGCTGTTCATACCTGGAAGGTGAGAATTATCAGCATTTTTTAAATGCTGAAGTTCATTTTAGATGGAAATGGGTGCTTCGTGAAGAAACGGTGGTCTCTAACAATATGCTTTGGCATCGTTTTCATTTTAATTTTTCCGATCATCGGCTTATCTCAGTATGTGGAGACGGTGAGAGCCTTTGTCTATGACCGCGGCTTATTGAGTGCTGCTGAACCATTTGCACCAACTGGCAATCCAGCCCTGCTCTCGTTGAAAAATGACGTCCGATTGAATCTGGAATACTATCGCACCAATGTTGATAATTATTCGCTTTCACTGTTATGCCCGCTTTCGTCTGCCAGCGGTTTGGGCATATTCTATTCTTCGCGATATGATGATGAAATGCACAATCTATCGTTTGGCGCGTTCGAGGTAGTTCAGAAAAAGCAGACATTTTTAGTCAGTCTAGGTCATTATTATGTGTTTCGCTTTGGTCAGCAAATTGAGTTCGATTTCGAACTCCGCCGGTATTCAACTATTTATATGACCGAAAATAGCGACGTCCCCTTTTCCAATGATCAACTTTTTGTCTGTTCATATAGGCTTGGTCATTACCAGCAGTTCTGGGATAATTTCACGCTGGGATTTCTCACGCCGCCTATTTTACCATATCAATATCGATGTTATAGCCTCAGCGAAATTTCTCCCAGAACAGCTTGGTTTTTCTGGCATGAGACAACGGCACAAACGAAAGTTCCACTTGTAGCAATCGAGTGGAAGGTTTTGCCAGATCTTGGTTTCCTACTCAGTAAGAGATCGAAATCGGGAAAAGAAAATCTTCAGCTAGCTGTTGAATGGAGCTGATCAAACTTAGTGCTGACTCAAGGCATTACCCAACCTGATTTTAAAAAAATGAATTATATTTTTGGAGTAGGTGGATATTATAAAGGCTTCGAGTTATTTGCCGCAGTTGATGTGAAGAATGAAGGTTTTCGTCTTGCCGCTTCCATCTGCCCAGAACGGAGAGAAGAATTAATTGAGGTCAAAAGTATTGAATTAACTGCAAATCCAATTTATCCTCATCGGATGCGTCAGCGACTTGCTGTTTTATTGGAGCATGTGACAGTGGAGAATAAAATAGCGAATCCCGTGAAATTGACAATTAGTCTGAAGCACCGCAATTTGCCCGGCCTGACTAGCGCGGCTGTTACAGGCAAGTTGTCAACTTCCTCAATCAGTCTTCCCATTCCGTCCGGTTTATTGGAAGTCAAGGCGGGAAGCTATACTTATTCTGTTGAGATCCTGGCGTATTTTCGCGGCAGGCAGATTATCAATTTGAGCCTACCCTTTGAAATAGAAGATGAACATGATTGGAACGGCGATGCCTCTATGCTTCATGGCGCTATTGCTGATAAGGCAGAGGAAATAAAAAGCCAAAACTATTGGTCGCTGGAGATAAATGGCGCTTTGGCTCTGTTTGATCAGGGATACATAGCAGGTTTTATCATCAAATGGAATAAGTTGCTGCATGCGTTTTCTAACATTAAATCAGCAAAAGGAGAGCAAGCGTTGGCTGAGGCTTATAAAATAATGAACATGCCAGCGAGATTAAAAGAAATGAATAAAAGCGGCAGGCAAAACTAAATAAAGCAAACTTGCCAAAAAATTCATTTGTTGCTTAATTTTCTAAAATGAGCGTGGCAAAACAAATGCTAAATTTTTGATTTTCCAAAAGAAATGGAATGCAATGCTTTTGCGCATTGCACGTGAATCGTATAAAGGCTATTCACTCCATAACGCAAAGATAATTCTAGATAACATTAACTTATCATTTTAAAAAATTGGATGTTATTCGAAGTCGAAGATGAAGAAAAATAGCCAAAAGTAAAAATCTAAAGTAACAAAAAAAAACGCCAATATAC
>CAZNDR010000486.1:0-3721 GCA_964571835.1 uncultured Cytophagia bacterium
ACGTAAAATACTGGCTGGATAGCGCTGCTCATGATTTGGAAACAGCCAAGTTGTTATTCAAATCGGGTAAATATGATTGGTGTTTGTTTATCGGCCATTTGGTTTTGGAAAAAACACTAAAAGCGTTATTTGTATTCACGAACGATAATAAAGTACCTCCAAAAATTCATAATCTAACGAAATTGACAAGAGCTCTCAAAGATTGATCTGACAGAAGAGCAAAGGCTTTTATTGGATAAAGTGAGTGACTTTAATATTGACGCTCGATATCCAATTTATAAACTCGAATTTTATAAAAAATGCACCAAGCAATTTACAAAAACGTACTTTATGGAAATAAAGAGAAATTATAAATGGCTAAAATCCCTCATAAAGTAAAAAATACTATTGCAAAATTTTTGCAAGCTCTTCAAATGAATAATATTCCAATAAGGCGTGCTATCCTATTCGGTAGTTATGCACGAGGAAATTATACTGAATGGAGCGACATAGATTTGGCCATTGTGTCTGAAGCTTTCCAGGGCGACAGAGTGGAAGACAGAGATAAAATTAGACCCATAAAATTATCAATCAGCTCTGAGCTCGAAGTGCTTCCCTACACTCCGGAAGATTTTACCGAAGACGATCCTTTCGTGAAAGAAATTATCGAGACAGGCATTGAATTATAGAATAGAGTTAAATTGTGCTTTTCTTAATAGCCGCAAAAATGTCAGCACCATATCGACATGGTAGACGCAGACAATGAACAGATACCTAAAAGGGGGGCAGTGCAAATCGCAGCCCAAAAAGATTCAATCCTCAACCAGACCATCTCTCATTACCGCATCGAAGCCAAAGTTGGTGAAGGTGGGAACCTGTCCCGCCATTCCCTAATCAAGAGATTAGTGCAATAATCGGCAGGAGAATCTCACACTATCAAATCTTGACAGAAATTGGTAGAGGCGGGATGGGTACCGTCTATAAAGCCAAAGACCTGCGGCTGCTGCGAGCCGTTGCTATCAAATTTCTCTCTCCCCATCTTCTGCAAGAAACCAAGGCGCTAAAACGATTTCAGCAAGAAGCCATCACCGCCTCCGCCATCAACCATCCCAATATATGCGTCATCTACGAAGTTGATTCGTTGGACAATGAACACTTCATTGTTATGGAATATGTGGATGGCAAAAACCTCAGCCAAATCCTGATGGAGCAAGGTTCTTTGGCTGAAGAAAGAGTGGTTGAAATAATCCGTCAAACAGCCGAGGCTTTAATAGCCAGCCATGATGTCGGCATTATCCACCGCGATATCAAGCCTTCCAATATCGTGATTTATGAAAAATCCGCTTTGGTGAAAGTAATGGATTTTGGCTTGGCCAAGCTAATTTCTGAGACGGCTGAAAGTTTAGTGTCAGATCGACTATCGTTGCCGACTTGCCCTGAAACCGCTGCTGGCAAATTTGTTCCCAGCCTTTTGACAACCACCTTGACTGGATTAATGGGCACTGCTTATTACATGTCGCCCGAGCAAGTTAAACAAGAACCTATCGATCATCGAACGGATATTTTTTCGTTGGGGATCGTGGCTTATGAGCTGCTCACGGGCAACCAGCCTTTTGTTGGTGAGACTCAGACCGATGTGCTGCAAAACATTTTGAGTAGAAAACCCATTTCGATCTTAACAGCGAAGCCAGGCATCAACAAAGCCTGGCAACCAATTTTTGACAAAGCACTGGAAAAAGATAAAAATCTCAGATACCAGTCCGTCAAGGATTTTGTTAATGATATTGAAAAAATAAAAAAGCGTAGCGGTCGTTTTTGGTCAAGCATTTCAGACACTCGCCATCAAAAAGAAAGCGAAAAAGAAAGACAACGAAAGGCTTTATTGTTCATCGGCGCTGTTTGCTTGCTCATAGTGATTGTTTTGATCGTCTATTTCAGCAAAACTTTTTTCATTGATAACGAAACGACCACTGCCGAGCCGACCGTTTCCCCGCTTGACCGAACTGAAGCCACCACTGACTCAGATGAAGCTTATCGGTATTTCCTGGAAGGTCGAAAAGCGTGGTGGCGTTATGATAATTCCAAAGCCATAAATTATTTCCAGATGGCAGTGCAGATCGATACTTCGTTTGTTTATGCCAATGCCTTGCTGGCAGTGCTGCTGCGTTGGATAGAGCGAAATGACGAATCTGACTTATGTTTGCATAGAGTTGCAAGCTGTATCGGTTCAGTCTCTGATTGGGAGAAATTGCTCGCCAAAGGTTTTGTCGCTTATGGCCGCGGTGAAAACGAGAAAATGGCAGAATATTTTATGAAATTGATAGAAAAATATCCTGATAAAATCGATGGCTATTTCGGCGCGGCTTTGGCTTTTGAAAAATTGAGTGACTATGATAAAGCCATTGAAGTAACGAAACAAATTCTCAAAATTGACTCCTGTCATATTGCTGCTTATGGCAATCTGGCAGAGCAATTTGAAAATAAAGGCAATTTGGAGCAAGGTATCAAATTTGCCAGCAAGGAAGTGGAGTTATTTGAGGCAAGTGCAGAACAAGGCGGAATAGACGGTGCTTATGAATTGTTGGGTAGAATATTTCACAAGCAAGGCGAAGAGGACTCGGCGATTTCTTATCTGGAAAAATCTTTGTTATTTTCTCCCGGAAATTTAGATGCGGTTTGTCCGTTGGCTGAAGCTTATGCGCTCTCTGGTCGCATTGACAAAGCAGAACAACTCCTCAATCACGCGTTGACGCTGCCGGTTAAGGTAAGCGAAAGAGCGAATACTTATGGCTATCATGCAGCCTTGATGGTTTTTTCAGGTCGCTTTGTTGATGCTATTTCTAGCTATAATAAATCAAAGAATTTGTTTGTTGATTGTGGTTATTACTGGGGCGTTATTGCAGCTTCCGATAGACTGTGCCAGCTTTATACAGAATTGGGACAATTTGAACTTGCCGAAAAGGAGTGGCAGGATTTGAAATTAATGACCACGGATAAGCCCAACGTTCCTCTTGATGATGTAGAAAGGGTAGAGTTAAAATTAAAACTCTATTTTTCATTTGGGCGATGTGATTATGAAGCAGTGCCGCCTTTATTAAAAGAAATGCAGGCCAGATATACTTCTCGGAACAGGTTTTATAAGCTTTTCTCTGCTCTATTCGCAGCTTCGACGGGGCGATTTGATGAGGCGGCTAATTTATTACACCGCACTATTCCGGATAGCAACGGCTTGTGGACTGGCAGGCTGCAAATTGAAAGATATCATTTATCAGTAATCCTGGCTGATCAGGAAAAATATGCTGAAGCAATTCCACTCTGTCGTCAAGCTTTAAAAACGCGCCAGATCATTTCTTTTTACATGCGTAGTCTTTACTATATCAAGACATTAATGCTGCTGTCAGAAATTTATGAAAAGTTGGGGCAATATGATAACGCAAAAAAATGTTGTGAACAATTTTTCGTTTACTGGCAGCATGCTGATGCTGACCTGCCTCAGCTCAATGAGATGAAAAATAGGTGGGAGCGATTGAATCGTTAAGAGAAGAAAAAGTGAAGCTAAAAAAGTGTACCCCACCTTTAAGGTGGAGTACACTTTTAATAAATTTATCAATAAATCAACGTCATCTTTTTGGCTGAGTAATACAAAATTTTATTATTGGCTTTGGCATAAATTAGAAAAATATAAGTGCCGCTTGCCACCCTCATGTTTTGCTCATTAGTCGCATCCCAAATGACATGGTGA
>CAZNDR010000487.1:0-3718 GCA_964571835.1 uncultured Cytophagia bacterium
TATCTTTATCCACGATCTGAAGATCGTGGCAATTCAAAAGATCGTGGCAATTCATGACTAGCCACGAGCTTCAGCTCGTGGAAGGATAAAAAATAACCCGAAAAAATATTTAGGGTTTTAACCCTGAATTATCGTAAATATCAATAAAATAGAAAGAGCCATCATGTGTCGAATTTTCCAAATCTTATTGTTAATATTCATTATTCCCTTCGCTTGCTGGGCGCAGCTCTCGCAGCTCAAGCTGGCGGGCGAGCCGGAAAGAATCACCACGCCCATCCCTGAAGTGCGCGACATCAACGGCAGAATCTGCGCGGCGATTCACGTCATCGCTGACCTGGAAGGCTTTAAATATGATTCTTACCAGGGCGTGGTCAAAGTAGTTGACCTGAAAGGAACGGACATCATCTTCCTGTCGCCCGATGAACGGGTGCTGGAAATTTACCACAGCGGTTATCAGCCATTGAAAATCATCCTATCAGAATTTGGCATCCGCTTAGCCAGCAATTTGGGCTGGAAAATGCGCCTAACGGCTGAGAAAAAATTTAGCCAATTAGCAGTAGTTTTTGAGATCTACCCCGATAGCGTAGCTATTACTATTGATGACATTGACTATGGAGTGGGCAAGCTATTTATGCTCGCCAGCGGCAAACATAAAATCCAATTGAGCAAATTAGGTTTTGCTGCCCTAACCGACACCATCACCGTAGCCAAAGATCACAGTTTGTTTAAATTTGTCCTCGCGCCCCAAGTTGACATGATTTTCGTCAAAGGCGGCACCTTTCAAATGGGCGACACCTTTGGTGATGGCTCCGACGACGACGAAAAACCCGTACATCAAGTTACCCTGAGTGATTTTTACATCAGCAAATACGAGGTCACCTTTGCTGCCTACGATGTCTATTGTCAAGAGACCGGCAAAGCAAAACCATCAGATGCCGGCTGGGGCAGAGGCCAGCGACCGGTCATCAACGTTTCCTGGTACGATGCGGTGGAATTTTGCAATTGGCTGAGCCAAAAACAAGGTTTGGCCTCCTGTTATCAAATCGATAAAAGCCAGCCAGATCCGCATAATCAAAGTAGCTATGATGATTTGAAATGGTCAGTAACACGCGCTGTTAGCGCTAACGGTTACCGCCTGCCCACCGAAGCCGAGTGGGAATACGCTTGTAAAGGCGGTTCTCGTTCCGCCCATTACAAATACAGCGGCAGTAACAACATTGATGACGTGGCCTGGTATAATAGTAATTCAGGCAGGCAAACGCAGCTCGCGGGCACAAAACAGCCCAACGAACTGGGGCTTTACGACCTGAGCGGCAACGTGTGGGAATGGTGTGCGGATTGGTATGAAAAAGATTATTATAGCCAAGGTCCTGGTCAAAACCCAACGGGACCGGCCAGTGGCTCGTCTCGTGTGTTGCGCGGCGGTTCCTGGAGCTTCAGTGCCAGCGTTGTGCGCGGCGCGAGTCGCCTCATCGACAATCCTCTTATAGCATCTACGATGTCGGGTTTCGTTTGGTTCGTTAGCCTTTAGTCGTCTTTATTTTTTGGGTTTTGGTTTTTGGTAATTGGGAATTTGGCGGCGCAGCCGCCGCGAAAAATTTTTGAACTCACCCCCTGGCCCCCTCTCTTGGGAAGAGAGGGGGAAGAATTTTTTTTATTATCTTTATCCACGATCTGAAGATCGTGGCAATTCAAAAGATCGTGGCAATTCATCACTAGCCACGAGCTTTAGTTCGTGCAGGGATTTTCATTTTAGAAATTCAGCAATTATGAAAACAGTAAAAAATATTTATCCGGCTTTAACTGAGTTAAAAAATTTGTATCTTGCCTTTAAAAAAGCATCTAAAGGCAAGCGGTGGAAGCCGTATGTGGAACAATTTAAGGTAAATTTAGAAAAAGAATTGTGGCAATTGCAGTATGAATTGCAAACCAAGACTTACCAGCCTGGCGCCTATTACAATTTTTATATTAGCGAACCAAAACGGCGGTTAGTTTCTGCCGCGCCCTTTCGGGATAGGGTGGTGCATCATGCCATCTGTAATATTTTAGAGCCAATCTATGAAAAAATATTCATCTTCGATTCTTATGCCTGCCGCAAGACCAAAGGTCAGCATAAAGCAGCAGACCGCTTTACTAAATTCAGTCGTTTGAATAAATATGTTTTAAAGTGTGATATTCAAAAATACTTTCCCAGTATCGATCATGAAATATTACTAACCATTATGAAACGAAAGATTAAAGACGACAAGGTTATCTGGCTGCTGGAAACAATTCTCAACAGTGGAAAAGATATTCTAAACAATGAATATATCGTGCACTGGTTTCCTGGCGATGACCTGCTAACACCGGTGGAAAAAAGACGCGGACTACCCATTGGGAATCTCACCAGTCAATTCATGGCAAATATTTATTTGAATGAATTGGATTATTTTGTTAAATTCGTTCTGCGTGGTGAGTTTTATATTCGTTATATGGATGACTTTGTTGTTTTATCCAATAGCAAGGCAGAATTATGGCAATTCAGAAAAGAAATAATTCGCTTTTTAAATAGCCTTCGTTTAGCGCTCCATCCGCAAAAGAACAAAATATTTCCTGTAACCGAAGGCACTGATTTTATGGGCTACCGCATTTTTCCGAGCCATCGTCGACTAAGAAAAGCAAATATCAAAACATTGATCAAACGGCTAAAACATTTCCAGCAGCTTTATAAAGAGGGAAGAATAGCTTTACCTACCATACAACAATCTTTACAATCGTGGATTGGCCATGCCGGTCATGCCGATACCTGGCGTTTAAGAGAAAACGTATTTAATAAATTTATCTTTGTCAACAATAGTGTTCGGCTCGATTTTTTTCTTAGTGATTAAAACTGATTAAATCAATATATTAAAGTGAATTTCAATTTTGATGTGTTTCGGGCTAAAGCCCATTACTTTTTGGCAGTATTTTTAACCTCCGCGCTAAAGAGCGAAGCTATTCAAATACTATAATAACAAATGAATAGCTCCGCCATTTATGGCGGAGAATTTTAATAACCTAAAAATTTTGGGCACTTTAGTGCCCAATCTATTGCTTTGTCAAATGAAACGAAAAGAAGACTATCCGATTTTTGATAAGAGCTACCAGCTTTGTTTAGAAATTTTTCGCGTCACCATGAAATTTCCCAAAGCTCAGCGCTATATCATTTCACAGCGCTTGCAAGATGCCAGCTTGCGCTTTATTGAAGAAATAACCTTGGGCTTTACTTCCACCGCTAAATTAGCTGCTTTAACGTGCGCCAGTGACTATTTAGAAAAATTGCGTATTTTGACCAGGGTTGCCCTGGAATTGAATTTTTGGAGCTTCAAAACTTATGAAAGAATTAATAGTTTGATTAATGAAATAGGGAAGATGCTGGGTGGCTGGCTGAAAAAGGAAAAGGGATAAGCCGAAAAGGTGCGCGTGTGTTGCGCGGCGGTTCCTGGAACAACAATGCCAACAATGTGCGCAGCGCGAATCGCAACAACAACAATCCGAACAATAGCAACAACAATGTCGGGTTTCGTTGTGTTCGTTAGTTTTTAATCGTGTAATTTTATTTTGGCCAGATGATAATTTTTCAACTGAAGATTATCCCGCGCCTTGATAGACGACAGGCTTGTTCCTGTCTTGGTCCACCTGTGGCGGATTGAGACGAATAACAAAATAAAGACCGCAGGCAGTAAATTTTGCATTGAAC
>CAZNDR010000488.1:0-3716 GCA_964571835.1 uncultured Cytophagia bacterium
ATATTATACTGAGTACAAATTTCGACCAGTAAAATCGATCGCCATCGCTTCTCAAACCGGGCCAGCTACTAATATCATCACTGGCTTTTCTGTAGCTTTGGAGTGTACGGCCTTGCCAATTTTAGTCATCTCAGTGGCAATTCTTGCCTCCTATTATCTTGGGTATCACAGCGGACTTGAAGTTGCCGACAGCCTGACAGGTGCTGGACTTTTTGGAACGGCCGTCGCTACCATGGGCATGTTGGGGACTTGTGCTTACATTTTGGCGATGGATACCTTCGGCCCAATTGCCGACAATGCTGGCGGCATTATTGAGATGAGTCAACAACCGGAAGAAATCCGTCGCAAAACCGACCGACTGGATGCCATCGGCAATACCACTAAAGCGCTCACCAAAGGCTATGCCATTGGCAGCGCTGCATTAGCCGCCTTTCTTCTGTTCTCAGCTTATCTGGATGAAGTGAGAAACTATGGTGTACCATTGCATTCGGTCGATATAGCCAAGCCTGAAGTTTTTATTGGCGGCTTAATAGGTGCCATGCTGATTTTCTTGTTCTCTGCATTAGCTATTCGCGCCGTGGGCAAAGCCGCTTATTATGTTATCAACGAAGTGCGAAGGCAGTTCAAAGAAAGGCCGGGGATATTAAAAGGTACGGATAAACCTGACTATGCCACCTGTGTCAATATCGTCACCGGCGGCGCGCTCAAAGAGATGGTCTTGCCCGGAATATTAACAGTTGGTACGCCGCTGCTGGTCGGAATAATTTTTCGCAACTTCAACATTGGTGCTGAAGCAGTCGCTGCCTTGTTGATGGTAGGAACTATCGCTGGCATTCTCATGGCAACACTGTTAAACAATGGAGGCGGCGCTTGGGATAACGCTAAAAAATGGGTAGAAACGGGCATGTTTGGCGGCAAAGGTTCGGAAACCCACAAAGCCACTGTGGTTGGTGATACCATAGGTGATCCCTTTAAAGATACAGCGGGGCCTTCGTTGCATGTGGTGATCAAACTGCTGAGCACAATTACGTTGGTGGCAGCACCGTTGTTTATTTAATTCCATCGAATAATTTAAGCTAATTCTAAAATTGCAGTGATGGAATCATGGCCTCTTAAAAAAGCATTATTCCATCACTCAAATTGTTTAGGGGGATAAATTTTGCTTAGACTCATAAACTTGCTAAGCATTTTTTGTACATTTAAGGATTGACTTCGTGCTTGAAGGTTCAATTTATGAAATAGCGGACGTTCCTGCTAAAACTGGAATGTTCGTTTTATCCACCCAAAGCGAAGAAGAGATAAAAATCGGAGTCAGCAAAATTCTTGCCACCGACTGGGAACCAATCGGGATAAGAGCAGTTCGTCGGCATGGAAATGTTGCTGCTGCAGCCAAAACGATCTATGGAGAGCGTTCTAAACCAGCCCAAAATCAGATCAACTCCAAGTGCAAACTATTCCGCGTCTTTGCCTTCTATAGCTTTCAACATAGGAATAAATCATGCCACTAAAAAAAACTGTATTTTGGACTTCATTTTGGATTGTGCTTTCACTAATTTTTAACCTTGGTATTTTGATTTGGATGGGGCACGAAAAAGCGCTGGAATTTTTTGCTGGCTATATCATTGAAAAATCGCTGAGCACGGATAACCTGTTTCTCTTTCTGGTCATCTTTTCTTATTTCGGCATTGATGCAAAGTATCAGCGAAGAGTGCTGAATTACGGCATCGTCGCTGCCTTCATTTTGCGCTTGATTTTAATCCTGATTGGCGTGACCGTTGTGCATCAATTTCACTGGGTGCTTTATCTTGTCGGCCTGGCTTTGCTTTACTCGTCAGCAAAAATAGTCACCGGAAATGAAAACAAAATCGATCCTGCCAAAAGCAAAATTATCCGTTTTTCGAAGCGATTCATCCCGGTATCCGAACAATTCTATAAAGAAAAATTTTTTGTTAAGATAAAAAACCATCTTTACGCCACACCGTTGTTCATAATTTTGCTGTTGATAGAGACAACGGATGTTGTCTTTGCCCTCGACTCTATCCCAGCAATTTTTTCAGTTACCACCGATTTTTTTATCATTTACACGTCCAATATCCTTGCCATTCTGGGATTGCGGTCATTGTACTTTTTTCTGGAAAAAATTCAAGATATGTTCATTTATGTAAAGCAGGGAGTCGGTTTAATTTTGTTTATAGCAGGTTTAAAGTTACTGCTACCAATATTTGGCATAGATGTGCCAATCGGAATTGCATTAGGAATAATACTGACAATTTTATTAAGCTCGATTGTTGCTTCTTGGCTGTTCAAGAAACGTCAGGTAGTTTTGGAGGATAACTCGTCGAGTTCGACCTCTGCTACCAGTTCAAAGCCATAATGCCAAAATTTTAAAGGATTGAAAATGCCCCAAACAAAATCTGCTAATTCTGAAGTTCAATTGCTTCGCGTCCTTGGTCCAGTAGAAACTCTCACCATTCTGATTGGCTCAGTGGTTGGTTCGGGCATCTTCCTGGTGCCGAATACAATTGCCACCCAGGTAGGCAGTTTTGCGCTCATCATCGCCGTGTGGGTGGTATCAGGGCTATTGACTTTATTCGGCGCGCTTTCTTATGCTGAATTGGGCGGTATGATCCCGCAGGCAGGCGGCCAATACGCTTATCTGCGCGAAGCTTACGGCAAGCTGCCGGCTTTTCTGTTCGGCTGGACTGAATTTTTGGTTATCAAAGCCGGTTCTATTGCTGCCGTTGCCGTAGCATTTGCGCTTTACTTGGGATATTTTGTACCAGCAACCTGGCAACCTTTTTATCATCAGACTATCCACCTGAATATTGGCTTCACCATTTCCATCGCTGATGCAGGAGTTAAATCAATCGCTATCGTTGTCATTTTATTATTATCGACGGTGAACTATTTGGGTGTCAAATTTGGTGGTTGGGTACAGAATATTTTTACTTTTTTGAAAATTGGCGCTTTAATAGGTTTGGTCGGTTCTGTGTTTCTTTTGGGTCATCGTTCTGAAAATGCTTTTGTGCCCTTCTGGCCTGAGCATTATTCTTCAGCGCTATTGAGTGTTTTTGGTGTAGCGATGGTCGCCGCTCTTTGGGCTTACGACGGCTGGAACAACACTACCTATGTCGCCACTGAAGTGCGGCAACCTCAGCGCAATATCCCGTTGGCGCTGTTTATTGGCACAGGTATTGTCATCGTCATTTACCTGGCTGCCAATTACGCCTACGCCTATGTTTTGCCCATTGCCACGATTGCCAATTCGCAACTGGTCGCTGCTGATGCCATTGAAACTTTTTTAGGCTCCAGTGGCGCAGCGATAATTTCCGCTGCTGTCATGGTTTCCACCTTTGGTACCGTTAATGGCATGATCCTGTCAGGCGCTCGCATCACTTATGCCATGGCTCAGGACAAAGTTTTTTTTAAAAACATGGGCGACATTCATTCCCGTTTTAGGACACCACACGTCTCATTAGCTGTTCAGGGCATCTGGTCAGCTTTGCTAACGCTCTCCGGTCGGTTTGATCAACTATTTACCTACGTTGTTTTTGCCGCCTGGCTTTTTTATGCTATGACCACCGGCGGAGTTTTTATATTGCGCAAAAAATGGCCGAAGGTGAATCGGCCTTATAAAACTTGGGGCTATCCCGTAGTACCTCTTTTATTTATTTTTGTATCGATCTGGTTTGTTTTTAATACCTTAATCAATGATC
>CAZNDR010000489.1:0-3701 GCA_964571835.1 uncultured Cytophagia bacterium
GCCCTATCCATTTTAATTGCAAGTAATCAAAACTGATGTGCCCAAAATCATGTCTCAATAATTTTTAGCCACACTTTTCTTCTTCTTGGCCCATCAAACTCGCAGAAGAAAACTGACTGCCACGTTCCAAGTTTTGCTGATCCTGATTCAATAATCAGCGAGCAAGAACAGCCTACCAGACTTGATTTAATATGGGCAGCCGAATTGCCTTCTGAATGTTTATAATCATCGCTAAACGGGATGACCTTATTCATTTCTTTTAACAAGTCGGATATCACGCTGGGGTCAGCATTTTCGTTTATAGTAACGCCAGCAGTCGTATGAGGAATGAAAACCACGCAGAGGCCATCCTGGATGCTGCTTTCATTGATGGCTTTTTGGACGAGTTGATCTATATTTATTAACTGAGTGTGGGAATTTGTTTGGACAGCATACTCATAAATCTTCATGACTACGTTTTCCTTTGTTTTTTCTTAGCGGCTGGGAACAAAACATTATTTAAAATCAGCCGATAGCCAGGCGAATTTTTGTGCAAAGAAAGTTGAGTCTTCGGATCTCCTACAAAATGACGGTAATCTTCTGGGTCATGACCTCCATAAAAGGTGAAGGTGCCTCTTCCTAAATTTCCGTGCACATATTTCACCTGTTCGGTACCTTCAGATTCTGCCATTATCACCACTGATTTTTTTAACAGGCTTTTTTTGAAGCCAGTGGTTTGGCCCATAAAGCCTTTTACCACAGAAACGTGGCATTGCGTAAGCATGGTCGGCACCGGATCATATTTGGCCGAAAAATCAAACAGCGTAAAATAATCCACTTCTTCCTGCCGCAGAAGTGGCACATTGCTTGGCGGAATATCAATGTCAGAAAATTCATACACCAGCGGATCGGTAATTAATTGAAAATTTTGAAAAGCCAGACATTGCGTATAATCCAATTTTCTCTGGTAAGCCGGATCTACTGGATCGCCATCAAAGACCACATCGCAAATATCAACATCAGCAGCGGCAAGAGCAATATCAATCGTATCCGTGCCCGAACACATTGAAAAAAGAAAGCCGCCCTTGATCACATAATCTTTAATCATTTTTACCACTGCCAATTTCAATTTTGAGACTTTTTTAAAACCCAACTCGGACGCCATCGCTTCGTTCAATTTTACTGTATCAAGATACCAGGGCGCATTGTGATAGCTGCGATAAAATTTTCCATACTGTCCGGTAAAATCTTCATGATGCAGATGCAGCCAATCATATTTGTCCAGCTCTCCAGCTAATACTTCTTTGTCCCATAATTTTGTATAAGAAATTTCTGCATATTCTAAAGCTAAAACTACCGCATCATCCCATTTTGTTTCTCTGGGTGACTGATACACCGCCACTGCCGGGGCCTTTTCCAATAAAACAACTTCCATATTGTTCCCTTCAATCGTAGCATAAATTTGTGCCGCTTGAGCACCAGATATAGCATCGAAAGCAACACCTCGGACACGGCATTCTCTTTCAATCGCCTCATTTCGGTCAATTAAAAATGAGCCGCCTCGATAGTTCAACAGCCATTCAACATTGATACCTTGCTCCAGCGTCCAATAGGCAACGCCATACGCTTTCAGATGATCAGTCTGTTTCAAATCCAGTGGGATTAACAATTTTTGAGAAAACACAGCAATGGGTATCAGCATCACCACGGCAACTATTAAAATTTTAGCAATATTTTTGTGCATGAGATCCTCAACGTATACTATAAAACGCGCCTTTCAATCCCTCGAATTTTATTTCTCACCTCTTCCAGATAAATGCTATTGGGATATTTCGTCAAAATTAATTCATAAGCTTTTAAGGCTTTGGCAGAGTCATTCAAGCCGACATCATAAATATCGCCAATGCTTTTTTGGGCTAAATCAGCAAAGATGCTTGTCGGGAATAAGTCTATAAGACTTTGAAAAGCTTTGATGGATTCAGCATAATTTTTTAATACAGAAAGCAATTGACCCAGCTTTAGCCAGGCATCATCGAGCAATTCAATGCCACCTTGTTGTTGAGTCAACTCTCGATAGATGTCAATAGCCGATTCAAATTTTTTCTGGACAATTAATAAATCGGCAATGGCAAATTGTTTTAAACTGTTCTCTAAATTTCGATTTTCATCAATTAACATGATATATTCTAAAGCATCATTCGCATAAGCGCCTTGCTGATCGGTGATCAAATTAATCGGCTCAACAACGATCTGCTGAAAGGTCTCTTCAGCCTTGTCAAAACTTCCCTGCCAATAAAATATCTGTGCTAACATGAATTCTGCCTTCATGGTAAAATAGTCATCGCGTAATTTATGCTCAAGTACTCTCTTGTACCAAATGGCTGCTTCAGTCAATGCGTTCATTTGCACATAACAATCGCCGATTCGGAAAATTGCCTCGATATTTTCCGAATCAACCGGCAGCATCTCCAGCACTTTTTTGAAGGATTTTTCAGCTAAAATCGGATCAGAAAAATTGTTCAATTGTATCTCGCCTATGCGGAACTGGCTTTTTTTAGCAAACAGAGTTTTATGGTGTTCATTAATAATATTGGTATAAAATTCAATTGCCTTATCCACATGATTTAATTTTTCATAAGCGATCGCTGTGCCGTATTTTGAATTTATCGCCAAGGGAGATTCAGGATAGCGCGTCAAAACAAGCTGATAGGCTTGAATAGCATATTCATACTCCGCATCATTAAAAGCATTCTGGGCAAAGCGAAATAATTCCTGACCCAGTTTACTCTTTTCATTTTTCGATCGCGTCAAAATATAGTTGTCAATGGTGGCATATTCATTAAGTGCCGCGCGATAATTTGAGGTGCGAATATAAAATGCTGCTAAGATATTGCGCAACTCGATACAGCTATTTTTTGTGTTACTTTGAGAAAGCAGAATTTCTTCGATCTCGCTAGCGCTTTCTGGTTCGCTGGCAAAAGACATGATGCTCTGCTCTACAAAAGTATATTGACTCGGGTAATATTTTAGATAATTCAAATAATTCAGAACCGCGTTTTTATAATCCTGGCGCAGGCGATAAATATTGGCCATGTCGATTAAAAAGAAACTCGCGTTGTTAAGCTTCTTCTGCCCCTCCTGATAGACCGCTAACGCTTCATCATAGAGAAAATTTCGCATCATTGAAGAGGCAACAATCTGATAAGAAGTCAAATTTTGGTCATCTGTTTTCAAGATTTGCTGCCAAATTTCGAACGCCTTTTCTTTTTCTCCTTTATTAAAATACAAATCTGCCAGATCAACCTGAATCAAAGCCGTGGCGTTAACTTGTAGCATTTTGTTTATGCAGACTTCCGCAGCTTCAAAATTTCCTAAATTCATTAAATTATCTTTAACACCGCGGTAATAGTTGATGTTTGCCGGATCATCATCCCACAACTGCTTATAAATTTCCAGCGCCTTAGAAAATTGTGCCCGCTGTTCATAAGTCCGAGCTAAATTTAACAACTGATTTAGTTGCTGCTGTTTGATCCTTTCCTTTTCTGAATTTGGCTTTACTTGCGCCTGCAAAAAAGAACTGATCAATAAAAAAATCTCTGTTATCACGATAGACTTATTTGCTCGAATCATTTTCTAATGTCTCTTTCATTAACGCTTCAAAATATTTCTTTATCAATTCTTGATAGTCTTTCGAATACCCTTCTTTTAATGCCTTAATTAGA
>CAZNDR010000490.1:0-3683 GCA_964571835.1 uncultured Cytophagia bacterium
ATTAGCATTCAACAATCAAAACTCAAAAATATATTCTGCAATAATATGTCTGCGCAGCCAATTTAATTATTGGAAATTGAAATTTTATTTGCAATTTGATTTTTAGGATTTGAAATTTTTAGATCAGCCATCTCTGCAGACATTTTAAAGCAAAGGTAATATGATGATCAAAACGAAAATTCTGCTCGTCGAAGACGATGCCAATATGGGCTTCATTCTGCAGGAATCACTTGAATTGCAGGGCTACCTGGTAACTCGCTGTGAAGATGGCGAACAGGGGCAGAAAGTTTTCTTGAAAGGAAAATTTGATCTGTGTCTGGTCGATGTCATGCTGCCGAAAATGGATGGATTCAGCCTGGCCAAAGAAATCCGAAAAGTGGACGCGGATATTCCGTTGATTTTCCTGACGGCGAAAGCGCTCAAAGAAGACCGGATTGAAGGTTTTAAAATCGGCGGCGACGATTACATTACCAAACCCTTCAGTCTGGAAGAATTGCTGCTACGCCTGCAGGCGGTGCTAAAACGAAGCCAGAGAGCTGCTTCTGCCAATGCTGAAACGAATCAATTCCAGATCGGTAACTATTTTTTTGACAGTAACAATCTGCTGTTGAAAATCAACGATCACACTAAAAAATTGACCCCAAAAGAAGCCCAATTGCTGCATCTGCTTTGTCGCTACCAGAATAAAGAATTGCCCCGTGAAACCGCTCTGAAACAAATCTGGCAAGAGGACAATTTTTTTACGGCCCGAAGCATGGACGTTTACATTTCCAAACTGCGCAAATATTTGAAAGATGATGCCCGGATTGAAATTATCAACATTCACAGCAAAGGCTACAAATTATTGGTGCGCGTAAATTAATTTCACTAATCTTGCTATTCCATCTGATGCTGCCAAATATATTTTAGTTGAAATTCTAATAAATTTTTCTTATTATCAACCAGCAATTTATCAGGCTAATTTATTCCCACCTGATCATTATCTTTTTGATCCGAATTATCAAAAACTAAAATGAGGGAGCTATGAAGCACAGTCAAATCACATTGGATGCGATATTGCTGCTTTTAATTTTTTTATTCTTAACTCAAGGTTGCCAGAAAATGACTTCAGATTGGAAGCCTGTTGAGGGGAAATTGTTGACAAGATGGGCGAAGCAAGTAACGCCCAAAAATGTCCACCTCGAATATCCGCGGCCACAACTGGTGCGCCAACAATGGAAAAATCTCAATGGCTTGTGGGAATACGCCATTTTGCCCAAAGAGGCAATTCAGCCGCAAATTTATCAGGGCAAAATTTTAGTGCCCTTTCCGGTGGAATCTGCTTTATCTGGCGTGGCAAAAGCCGTGGGTGAAAATAATATTTTGTGGTACCGTCGAGTCTTTCCCGTTCCTGAAGAATGGAGCGGCAAGCAAATTTTACTTCATTTTGGCGCGGTGGATTGGGAGACAAAAATTTGGATCAATGGCAAAGAAATCGGATCACATCGGGGCGGCTACGATGCTTTTTATTTCGATATTACCGAAGCACTCAAGAAAAGCGGGGAACAGGAAATTCTGGTCGCGGTATGGGATCCGATTGACAGCGGCACTCAGCCGCGCGGCAAGCAGGTAAAAAATCCGCATGGCATCTGGTACACTTCAGTAACTGGCATCTGGCAGACGGTGTGGCTGGAGCCGGTTAATCCTGCCTTTATCCAGTCGATCAAAATTGTCCCCGATATCGATGCGCAAATGGTGGCTGTGACGCCGATAATTGCTGGACCTGATTCGGCGTTTGATATCACCCTGCTGGCAAAATTAAACGGCAGAACAATTGCTGAAACAAAGACCGTTTGCGGCAAAACTGGATTTTTGCCGATTAAGAATGCCAGGCTGTGGAATCCAGATTCACCTTTTTTATACGATTTGGTGGCTTATCTGCAAAATGGCAAAGGAGAGAAAGTCGATGAAATCAAAAGCTATTTTGGCATGAGAAAAATATCGTTAGGCAGAGATGAGTCGGGCATAACTCGGCTGATGTTGAATAACCAATTCGTTTTTCAATTTGGTCCGCTGGATCAGGGCTGGTGGCCTGATGGGCTGTACACGGCACCGAGCGATGAAGCGCTGCGCTCTGATATTGAAGTCACAAGACAATTGGGATTTAACCTGGCGCGGAAGCATGTCAAAATTGAACCGCAGCGCTGGTACTATTGGTGTGATAAATTGGGACTGTTAGTTTGGCAGGACATGCCCAGCGGCGACCGTTTCATTGGCGGCGACATGCCGGATCTTCAGCGCAGCGCAGAATCGACCAGACAGTATGAATTCGAGCTCAAGCAATTGGTGGAAACTTTTGGCAATCATCCGTGTATCGTGATGTGGGTGCCGTTCAATGAAGGCTGGGGACAATTCGATACGCCGCGTGTTGTCGAGCTTATTAAGTCATTGGATCCCTCGCGCCTGGTCGATAATGCCAGCGGCTGGACCGATCGCAAGGTTGGTGACGTGATGGACATCCATTCTTATCCTGGACCGGCCATGCCAGCACTGGAAGAAAAGCGCGCCATCGTGCTGGGAGAATTCGGTGGCTTGGGCTTGCCAGTGGCAGGTCATACCTGGCAGGAGGAAAAAAATTGGGGCTATCGCAATTTCGCTGACGCAGTAGAATTGACCGCCGCTTATCGGGAATTAATTAAAAATTTATATCCCATGGTAACGAAGGGACTTTCGGCAGCAGTTTATACGCAGACGACTGATGTGGAAATTGAAGTGAACGGTCTGATGACCTACGACCGCGGCCAAATCAAAATGACTGCGGCCGAAGTGAGCAAAATCAATCAAGGCTATTTACCGCCGATTATTTTGTCTGAGAATGAAATATTGTTGGATTCAGTTGAAGTTGCCCTAAAAAATGTCAGGCAGCCGGGTGAAATTTATTATACGTTGGATGGACTTGAGCCAGGCAAACAATCAGCACTTTATGATAAGCCAATAATGATTAAAGAATCTGCTATCATCAAAGCACAAACTTTTTGGCGTGATGGTAGCAAAAGCGGAGTGAGCCAACAAACGTACAAAAAGGTAGCTTGGCGCCCTTCAGAAAAAGTCGCCAGCGCTCAGTCTGGCATTCAATTCAGCTATTTTGAAAATGATGCGGCGCCGTGGGATAAATTGCCAGATTTTTCTCACCTGACAGCAAAAGAAAAAGGAGTGATTCTAAAAATCAATCTTGAAAGCAGATTGAGGGAGGACAATTTTGGTCTTGTTTTCCAGGGATTATTTTTAGCACCCAAAGATGGCATTTATAAATTCTTCACCAATTCCGATGATGGTTCACAATTATTGATCGGAAATGATCTATTGGTGGACAATGATCTCACTCATGGCATGGTGGAAAAATCTGGGCAGATAGCCCTGCAAGCTGGCTTTCATCCCATTAAAATTACCTTTTTTCAAGGCAGAGGCGGCAAAGGATTGTTTGTCAGTTTTAAAGGACCGGGGATGATAAAACAGGAGTTGCAGTCAAATGTCCTATTTCACTAAGCGCTTGACTGCTTGTCGATGCGACGTTTCTCGGCGGCAAAATTTGCTCTTGCTTTATTAAATATTTTTTTTTATATTTAGTCCATTAAAAAAAAATTCAAAATCAGCAATAAAGATTTTTATTAATAGCCACCGTAGCTCAGCAGGTAGAGCAACTG
>CAZNDR010000491.1:0-3675 GCA_964571835.1 uncultured Cytophagia bacterium
GTTCAGAATGACAGCCAATAATTTTTTTATTTACCACCAATTATTGAGTAGATACAAAAAAAGCGATGTGCCTGAAGGAAGGCGATTGTTCTGAAAGCTGTTCGCAGAAAGCTGGCTGCTGATCGCTATGTGCTCAGGTAAATTATCCCACCAGTTATTTATATTAAATAAAGGCATTGGCTATTTCTTATGGCTGCGAATTTTTTCAGCCAGCGGTTCTCTCAATAAAGAAAAGTCAGCCGGCACGTGCGGGCAGGAAATCCAGAATTCACCAGCGCCGCCGCTAATCACCTCGAGCTCGCGACATTTATCATCCACAATTTTTTCCACCGTAAAAGGAAGTCTCTGGTTTTTTGAAATCAACTCTAACTGGGTTCCAATTTTAATTTTATTTCTTGGCTCAATCCTGGCCAGGCTTTTCTCTTTATTATAAGCGCGGATTATACCGGCGAAACGGTACCGTTGTTGCTCCAACAGGTCACCATCATATTTTTGGGCAGAAAAGCCGGGATTGCCTGTTAAAAATCCGGCTGTAAATCCTTTGTTGGCAGTCGAAAATATTTCCTGATACAATTCGGGATCGAACGGCTTCCCTTGCTTCATATTATCCAAGGCTTGTCTGTAGGCACGAGCGATAGTGGCAACGTAATAAACCGATTTTGTCCTGCCCTCGACTTTGAAACTGTCCACCCCTGCATCATACAGCTCCGGCAAATATTCGATGGCACAAAGGTCACGCGCATTCATCAAATAGGTGCCATTTTCATCTTCATCAATGGGCAAAAATTGTGCGGGGCGATGATCACGCTCTTCGAGATAAAAATCGCCGTGCAAATAAACATATTTATCACCAGCTTGCGTTTCTGCCCATTCTCCGTCTGGCGTGGCGTTGACCATCGTGGCAGGTTGAATTGGTCGCTTCTGATAAAGCCGATATTTCCAGCGGCAGGAGTTAGCACAGGTTCCCTGATTGGGATCGCGGGAAGCCAGATAATTGGAAATCAGACACCTGCCCGAGTAAGCTACGCAAATGGCGCCATGAACAAAAACTTCTAACTCAAGTGCTGGACAGTAGTCCCTGATTTCTTTAATTTCCTCGATCGTCAGCTCGCGAGACAGGATAATCCGCTTGACGCCCTGCTTTTCCCAAAACTTGGCTGAAAGATAATTCACTGTGTTCGCCTGGACTGACAAATGAATTGTCTGTTCGGGATATTTTTCTCGCAAAGTCATTATCATCCCCGGATCGGACATAATCCAGGCATCTGGCTGACAAAATTCTAAAAGTTCATCGATAAATTTAAGAAATGGTTTTGCCTTTCGGTTATGCGGAAAAATATTCGCTGTAACATAAACTTTTTTCCTCAATTTATGTGCGTAATCCACAGCTTGCACCACTGATTCCAAACTGCAAAATTTGTTCACCCGTGCTCGCAAGGAATATCGCGGAATGCCGAGATAGACCGCATCGGCGCCAAAAGCGAAAGCAAACTGCATTTTCTCAAAGTCACCAGCCGGCAACAGTAGCTCGATTGATCTCATGATCGATTCTATTTAAAAATAAGTAATCATGGATTATTGAAATAATAGCTTGGTGGAGTATTGGTTTGGTGGAGTAATGAAATGCTGGAACCTGGAATTAATGAAACAGAAAGTTGATCAGATGGTGATTCATTTGTTAATGGGTTTTAATTTCATGAAACCGCTCTTTCCAATACTCCAGCAATCAAATACTCCCATACTCCACCAATCCAACAATCCAATACTCCAATACCACATTACTCCAACGATCCAACACTCCAGCACTCCACTGCTCCATCATCTGCCAAAATTGAAGCACACCATTTCAAAACGTTTCGACCATCTCCACCATCTTTTCATAATTTTTCAGCGCTTGATTCGACAACACTCGGCCATAGGGACAAGCCGATGGCATAAGCACAAAGCCTTTGCCTTGCCCGGCTGTTCCTTCAGTCAACGTTTGGGTGACCTTTTTGGCGAATTCAGAAGTAGGCAAATTTTCAATATCACAAATTTCCAGATTGCCGAACAGCACCAAATCCCTGCCATAATTGTCGCGGACATATTTGAGCTCGACATCGCCCTGCGGCGGCGGTTCGATGGGATCCAGCCCCATGCAGCCAGTTGCCACAATAAGATCCAAAATATGTTTCAGCTTGCCGTGAGAATGCAGTCTGGCGAAGCCGCCCTGTTTGTGAATGGCAGAGACCATAGGCTTGTCGTAACAGACGACATATTCGTTAAACAGGACTGGCGGCAAATACGGCGGTGAAGCATATTCAGGACCATAAATGCGCCAATGCCGACCCGGCAGCAGATCCGCCACTGCCTCGGTCTGTGGCTGAATGTGAGCAGCAAATTTTTCCAGCAATTGATGAAATAACTTGTGCTCGGTCAGGGCAAAAATCATGAAATCAGATAGATCAAACAAGGACGCTGCCAGGCACAACGGGTCCGGTGTATCAATCATCACAATACCGCTTTCGCCCAATTCCAGTTCAGCTTGCAGAACAGCCGAGATATCAGGAGGCTGAGAAAATGATCTGAGCGGGACATCCAAAAAATTTTTTACATCAGTCAGGTTTTTTAATAAAGGCTCTTCGGTCCAGACTGTATTGACATCAGTATCCTGCCGCGTACGCGCGGTCAATTTTTTACCTCCGATGCGCACGCTTTTGATCGAATAGCGGCTATTGGTTTTGAAGATAGTCTCGACTTCAGCAATGTCATCAATCGGATCGGGCAGCCGGTCCTGGAAAGCGATGCCGCGCATAACTATCCGATCTGTTTTATCCCGAGCTAATTCAATCAGCGGCTGCCAGGAAGGATGGGAATAGATATTAAACGGATCTTTATCCAGAGGATTTTCATCGAAGCCATTTATTTCATAAAAACAGACTGGCGGGCGATCTACCGGATCACCCCTTAGCGTTGCCATTAACCGCTCGCGTCGCGTCATGATTATTTGAAATCAAAAGTGGTAAACAATTCTAATCTGAACTGGATTTATTTGATAAGACCAATTATTTGACGTTTCTTTGGCATTGTTGTTCCGGTGAAGATAGGGAATGAAAATTCCCACCAGGCTGCCAATCGCGGAGGCGGCCACAATATCAGTCGGGAAATGGACGCCAGCCGCCAGCCTGAGATAGCCCACAGATGAGGCGAGCAAAAGAGAACTGGTCCAGACCAGCGGTCGGTATTTTGATTCTGGAAAATAATCACTGTAAATAGTCGAAAACAATACGGCTGACGCAAAAGCCAGGCTGGTATGCCCTGAAGGAAAAGAGGCTTTGGCATCTTTGCCCCATGTTAATTTTTTTGTTACTGGCACGGCTGGATCGTAAAGAAAAGGCCGCAGCCGGCCATTCGATTTGATCAAGTTGGTCAGAAAATAGGTAGCCACAAGAGTTTCACCATACATCAAGCCGTTGACGAAATAATCTGATCTAATTTTTTCCTCAGTGAAAAGTATTAGTGGCGCCAGAGCACAGACGCCCAGTAATGCATCGCTGGCTCGGCTTATTTTAGCCGAATATGGATTTACCGCCCAGCGATCAAATGAATTGATATCAAATTTCGAGAGGCGGCTGATTTCGTCCTCAGTTATCGGCTGAATCGAGTCCCAGACCATTTCGCTGGCAAGCATGATGC
>CAZNDR010000492.1:0-3674 GCA_964571835.1 uncultured Cytophagia bacterium
GCCCTAACATTTGCTACACCATTATAAATGATTTTTGCTTCATCAAAAAAGACGCCGAGTGTTTTGTCCTAACAAATCGTTGGCAGCAAAATTATTGAATACGATTTGAACTAAAAACAAGATTTTGGATATGAATAAAGAAAAATTTCTTATTGATCACATCTTTTTATTGACAAAATCAAAAGCAGAAATTGGTTTGTTTCACTTGTTAATTTTTGAGGTGACATAAATGAAGGTTAAAGATATAATCTGCGGCATGGAAATTGAGCATTCTGCGGCTGCCGGCATAAGTGAATATTTTGGTAAGACCTATTATTTTTGTAACTTAAATTGCAAAAGCAAATTTGACCAGCAGCCCGAATTTTTTTTAACCAGAAAAGCAACCGAGCAAAGACAACCGCATGATGAACAATTCCACACCGTTTCTTCACCTGCTGTCAAAAGCGGGGTGGATTTAAAAAAAATTGAATTGTCGATTCGGGGGATGAGTTGCGCTTCCTGCGCTGCCACGATAGAAAAAGCGCTGCAACATTCAGCTGGTGTCCACAACGCTACAGTCAATTTTGCTGCTCAAACGGCCGAGGTCGTTTTTGACGTAACGCAAAACTCTGTTACAAAGCTGGTGGAAACCGTCAACGCCGCCGGTTATGCGGTGGCGAGCCGCCAAATTGTATTGAATATCAAAGGCATGAGCTGTGCTTCATGTGTCAAGCGAGTAGAAACAGCTCTGAAAAAAGTAGCTGGAGTAACGAGCGCTTCAGTGAATCTCAGCACAGCACAGGCACAGGTGGTTTACCTCCCGGAGATGGTCAATCTCCACCAATTAGTGAATGCCGTAAAGCAATCGGGTTATGAGGCAACCGTTGTTAGTGCAGGTAAGGCTGAAGATTCGGAACAAGCTGAGCGTGAGAAGCACTATCGACAGTTATGGCACAAAATGATTTTCAGCGCGGCATTATCGATGCTCATTTTGTTTGGTTCAATGGCAGAGCTATTTCCTTTTCTCAATCTGATTTCAGAACAAGTACGCTTCCTGCTATTGCTGCTTTTAACAACGCCAGTGCTGTTTTACTCAGGCACACAATTTTATGTCAGTGCCTGGAAAGCGCTAAAACATCGAGCTGCCGATATGAACACGCTCATCGCCATTGGTACTGGTGCGGCTTACATTTATTCAGTCATAGCGACTTTCTTTCCATCATTTTTACCAGAAAATATGCGACACGTCTATTATGATACCACAGCAGTGATTATCACCCTAATTTTGCTGGGACGAGCGTTGGAAGCTCGTGCCAGAAGTCGCACTTCTGAAGCTATCAAAAAGTTGATAGGTTTGCAGGCGAAAACTGCCCGGGTGATTCGAGACGGAAAGGAAATGGATTTGCCAATTGAACAAGTTTTGGTAGGTGATCTCATTGTGGTGCGCCCCGGTGAAAAAATTGCTGTTGACGGGATCATTGTGTCGGGCTTTTCAGCGGTGGACGAATCCATGATAACTGGTGAATCCTTGCCAGTGGGAAAAAAAGCTGGCGCTGAAGTAATTGGCGCTACCATCAATAAAACAGGTTCTTTTACCTTTAAAGCTACCAAAGTCGGCCGAGATACGGTGCTGGCACACATCATAAAAATGGTGCAACAAGCCCAGGGAAGCAAAGCGCCCATTCAACGGTTGGCAGATATCATTTCAGGTTTTTTCGTACCAATGGTGATAGCGATCGCTATTTTAGCTTTTATTGTTTGGCTTAACTTCGGCCCTGAACCAGCGCTGACTTATGCGCTCATTACTTTTGTTACCGTGTTGATTATCGCCTGCCCCTGCGCCCTGGGATTGGCGACACCGACGTCGATAATGGTCGGCACAGGCAGAGCTGCCGAAATTGGCATTTTGATCAAAAGCGGTGAAGCGCTGGAGATCGCCCACAAACTGCAGGCTATCATTTTAGACAAAACAGGGACTATCACCTATGGCGAACCAAAAGTCACCGATGTGATCGCTTTCAATAATTTTCATTCCGACAACCTTTTGAGTTTAGCAGCCTCAGTGGAAAAAGGTTCTGAGCATCCGTTGGGCCAGGCAATTTGTGAAAGTGCCAAAAACAAGCGATTGCCAGTTACTGAAGTTGATAACTTCAAGGCGATAGCCGGCTACGGTGTGGAAGCGCAGCTAAATAATAGCACCGTCCGACTGGGGAATCTCAAACTGATGACCGATTTGAATATCGATATCGGTGCAGCTCAAGCTCATCTGACAAGATTTGCCGACGAAGGCAAAACACCGATGCTGATGGCAGTCAATGATCGCCTGGCCGGTTTGATTGCGGTAGCTGATATTATTAAAAAAGATTCAGCAAAGGCGATTCAATCGCTTCATCGACTCGGGTTGGAAGTGATTATGATAACTGGCGACAATCAACGCACGGCTCATGCCATTGCCAAACAGGTCAATATTGATCGTGTTTTAGCAGAAGTATTGCCTGAGAATAAGGCGTTGCATGTTAAACAGTTGCAGGCTGAAGGAAAAATTGTCGCCATGGTTGGTGATGGCATAAACGATGCTCCGGCTTTAGCTCAGGCAGATATCGGCATCGCCATCGGCACAGGAACTGATATTGCCATGGAATCCAGTGATATTACGCTCATCAAAGGCAATTTGACCAGTGTCGTTCATGCTATCCAATTAAGCAAGGCGACCATGAAAAACATCAAACAGAATTTGTTTGGATCGTTTGTTTATAATACGCTAGGCATTCCCATCGCGGCTGGAGTGCTGTATCCTTTTTTCGGCTTGTTGCTCAATCCAATTATCGCCTCAGCCGCCATGGCAGCCAGCAGCGTGACCGTGGTCTCTAATGCTTTGCGGCTGCGGAAATTTAAAGTGTCGGACTTTTAATTAACAGGGAAAGAAGCTTAAAATGAAATACACCAAACTTGGCCAAAAAGGTCCTGAGGTTTCCACCATTGGCTTTGGCGCTTGGGCGATTGGCGGAACAAATTGGGGCAAAACCGATGATGCTGTCTCCCAAAAAGCACTGCATCAGGCAATTGATGAAGGCGTTACACTAATTGATTCAGCCGATGTTTACGGATTCGGTCATTCGGAAAAATTAATTGCCGACGTGCTAAAAGAGCGCGGCAAAAATAACATCGTCGTAGCGACAAAGGCAGGAAATGATTTTTACCATGCCTCAGCACAGGATGATAAGGGCTATGGTCCCATCCGTCAAAACGTGGATAAAGAATATATCATTTATGCGGCAGAACAAAGCTTGATACGTCTGGGCGTTGATAAACTCGATATTCTCCAAATTCACAGCTCAAACACCGAACTGCTGGAAAGAGATGATCCCTGGGAAGCGTTGCGCTTGTTAAAAGAGCAGGGCAAAATAGTTTTTGCCGGCTGGAGTGTGCAATCTTTTAAAGAAACCGAACAAGCTTACCTAATTGATAGACATCATGATTTAATTGATGTCATTCAAGTTCGCTATAATTTGTTGGAAAGAGAGGCTGAAAGGGAGCTATTGCCCAAAGCGCAAAAATACGGCATAGGTATCATCGCCCGCATTCCCCTTCTTTTTGGGCTGTTGACCGGCAAGTTTTCCGCCAAAATGACCTTCGATAAAGATGATCACCGACATTTTAATTTATCAGCGGAAAAACTGAAAAATTATTTTTCT